>JAESRD010000012.1 GCA_016764835.1 Paracoccaceae bacterium
CCGGCATGCGCTCGAACAGCAAGAGACGCGCCAAAGAACCGCCAAGGCAGGCGGGCGCGGTCATCCATGTCAAACACGTGTATCATAGGGGGCAGATACAGAAACCAAGGCCGTCTCGCAAGGGTGGCGCGGTTTTATAGGGTTTTCGTCATTCTTATAGTGCGCTGCGTGCCGTCCCACACATCGCCATGGCCGATGTAGCCCTGTGAAAGATAGAATTTCTCGCCAGCGATAGACGCATGTAGCGAGAGCACCATATTAGCACTGCGCGCCCGCGCTTCCACCTCAAGTGCGCCAAGCAGCTTTTTGCCAACGCCCAAGCCCTGTTGGTCTGGCAAGACAAAGAACGCGCTAACAACCCCGCTATCGAGGCCCGTTAGCTTCAAATTAACCGCGCCGATGATCTTGCCGCCAAGTTGCGCCACAAGATAGCACCGCTCCACAAGCAGTTCAGCCACCTTACCGGGCGTAAAATGCGCCGTAACGCTGGCAATGTTTTCAGCCCCATAATCAGGCTTGTTTGAGACATCGAGCGTCTCCGCTATCACAGCGCTTATCTGATCAGCGTCGGCAACATGCGCGCGCCTTATGCTCACTTCATCCATCATGATTAGCCATCAGCGTCTCAAATACCGGCTCCGGGTCATCAACCTCGACTAGCCTGCGCCCCTCGATCACCCAAATCCGCGTCGCCACATTGCGAATAAACGTGCGGTCATGGCTGACAAGCAGACAGGTCGCACCCTGCTCTAGCAGCTCGGTTTCCAGCGTTTCTTGACCCTCAATATCGAGGTGGTTGGTCGGCTCATCAAGCAGGTAGAAGTTCGGATAGGCCAGCCGCAGCTGCAACATCGCCAGCCGCGCCCGCTGCCCGCCTGACAGCTTAGCGATCGGCATGGTCTGCATTTCGATATTCATACCGGCACTGGCCAAAAGCCCGCGCACCCGCTGATCGCCAATGGCAAAATTATGCGTAATCGCCTCCATCGCAGTCTTAAAGCCGCTGAGCTGACCCAGCTCTTGGTCACTATGGCCCAAAACCAACGAGGCCGCTGCGCGAATTTTGCCCGGCGCGTCATCAGCGCTCGCATGGATCGCCCTCAGCACGGCATTGACCAGCTGGGTTTTGCCCGCCCCGTTTGGCCCAAGCACAACAACCCTGTCGCCGCGCTCAATCCATAGTGGTCCGAGCTTGAACAGTATCCGCCCATCTGGCGTGGCAATCTCGGCACGGTCAAACGAGACCAGCGCTTTGGCATGGGTGCCAGAGTTGGACAGCTTTATGGTGCCAGCCGAGCGTTCCAAATGCGCCGGACGGGCCTGCTCTTCGAGTTTGGCCGCGCGTTCCTGCAACTGTTTGGTTTTGGTCAACAACAGGTCAGAGCCTGAATTGATGCCAACATTCTTCAACTTGGCAGCTTGCTTGCGCAAATCCTTGGCCTTGCGCATCTCATTGTCAAACCGCCGCCCCTCGGCCTCATCGGCCAACTCAAGCGCGGCACAGGCCGGGCTATAGGCCAGCGCAAAGTCTTGGCTGCGCTGAGGCCGCAAGAACAGAGTCTGATTCGTTGTCGCATCGAGAAAGGCGCGGTCATGGCTGGCAATGATCACCGCCGTCGCGCGTGGCAAAGCCGCCAGATAATCCTGCAAAGCACCGATCCGCGTCAGATCAAGATGGTTGGTCGGCTCGTCGAGCAGCAAAAGATCAGGCTCGCTAACGGTGGCATGGGCCAGCAAGACCATACGCTGCCAGCCGCCTGACAGCTCATGCAATGGCAGGCTGCGCAGATCGGCAGGCATCTGCACATCATCAAGGGCAATATCGGCGCGCCAGCTCTCGTTCTCAGCCGCGTCACTGTCCAGCGCGGCCAGCACGGCGGCATGCGGGTTTAGCCCGGCAAGTGCGGCGGGCAACATTTGCGGCATAAGCGCCGTGCGCAGCCCGCGCGCGCGGGTGATCTGGCCAGCGCTTGGCTCTTCATCGCCCAGTAAAATATGCAAAAGAGAGGTTTTGCCGCGGCCATGGCGGCAACAAGGCCAAGCCGTGCGCCGCGCTCAAGTGTGAGGTTCAGCCCCTCAAAAAGCGGAATGCCGCGTGTGAAAGCCAGTGCGTTGAGTGCAAGTTGTGCCATAGGTATGATCTCATGATTGGAAATAGCGGGGCCGAAAGCCCCCTTTTCAGGCCAATCTGCAAGCAGTGAGATCTGCTGCAATGATCAGCCCTGTGAACGGTTCCACAGGGCATATATGGGGCCACGCTGACGATGGTGATATGGTCTAAAACGCACGCAGCCCTCCGATCTGTAAGAATTCAATTGCAGTCTCTGTCATGGCAGGGTAGTGGCGGCGCGCTGCATTTGCAATCATTCAGGTGAGATTTCGCGCAGCCCCAACCTTTTCGGCATTCCGGCCTTCTCGGCATTTTGGGGCTTCATTGAAATATCACACTCCTTTTGCTATTAAGTGGCTACGCCCTGCGCCGGGGCGCAATCGGCGCGTGATTGGAGGAAAGACTCTGTCCACGACCAACCCGGTGGCCGACGCCACCAAAGCATCAATGCCGCTTGCCGATTTGGGCAAGCCGGATGCTGGCGACACGCTCTGCGCTGCAATTGTAGCAGCCCTAGACGCCGACAAAGCCGAAGATATTGTGCAGATCGATTTGCGCGGCCGCTCCGAGATGGGCGACTGGATGGTAATCGCGTCTGGCCGCTCCTCGCGCCAAGTCTCCGCTCTTGCAGAGAAGCTCAGCGCTAAGCTGAAGACCGACTTTGGCATAAACTCCAAACTCGAAGGTAGAACTGCGGGCGATTGGGTGCTGATTGATAGTGGCGATGTTATCGTCCATATCTTCCGGCCCGAAGTGCGCGACTTCTATCAGCTTGAGAAAATGTGGATGCCGCAAAGCGCGGCCGATACAGACGCCTAAGCAATGCGCGTGACCATTTGCGCTGTTGGCCGGCTGCGCGCCGGGCCAGAGCGGCTGTTGATTGATGACTATCTTGACCGGTTCGGCAAGGCAGGCCGTGCGCTTGGCCTTGGCCCGGCCAAGCTGATTGAGGTTGATGCCAAAGGCGCAGGCATGGCCACTGAGGCGCGCCTGCTAGAGCGCGCGGTGCCGCAAAACACCAAGCTATGTGTGTTAGACGAGCGCGGCACCAAGGCCAGCTCGCCCGAGCTTGCCACCCGTCTGGCCACGTGGCGCGACGATGGCCAACATGCGACCTTTATCATAGGCGGCGCTGATGGTGTCGACCCAGCATTGCGGGCGCGCGCAGATTACACCCTGTCATTTGGCGCAATGGTTTGGCCACATATGTTGGTGCGGGTCATGCTGGCCGAGCAGCTTTACCGCGCAGCGACCATTCTTGCCGGATCGCCGTATCACCGCAGCTAGAGCTGCGTGTAATCATCCGGCTTAAAGTCAGTCTCAAACATTGGGCCAATGAACTTGCGCGCCAAGAACGGCACAGTGCAGGCCCGCGTTGCCATGTCGCGCAGCCAAAGTGCGCGCCAGTTTGGCGGACAAAAGAAGCTAGAGAACCGTTTAGCCGCCACCTGTTTGGCGCTGACCAGCGGCATGATCTGCGCCTGCCACCGCACAAAGGCGGCGTGGTGGTCGCCATCAGTCCGGTGCAGCTCACCAGCCAGAACATAGGCGCTCAGCATGGCCAACGAGCTGCCCTCGCCCGCAAGCAGCGAGGCACAAGCGGCGGCATCGCCCAGCACAGCCACCCGGCCATTATGCCAATCAGGCATCACCACTTGGCTCAGACTGTCAAAATAGATGTCATATACGCTGTCCATCCCGGCAAGAGCGGCGGGTGCTTCCCACCTCATATCGCCAAAGGCGTGGCGCAAAGCGGCCTTTTGCCCGGCCTCATCTGTGGGCAGCGTGTCAACATAGCTGCGGTTGGTGATGAACATGAACAGCGTTTTGTCGTCGCGCAGCGATATCCGGTTTAGCTGCCGCCCGGGCAGCGAATGCGACAGAAATGTCAGCTCGTCGCGGGGCTGGTAGCCACCCAGCGTAAACGCGCCGACACGCAGCCCCAGATCACGCTCAAACTCGGCCGATGGGCCAAAGCCCAGCTGGCGAACCTTCGAATGCAGCCCGTCCGTGCCGATGAGCAGATCAAAGCGCCGCTCTTCGCCGGTGGATAGCGTCACATCCACACCTTGGCGGTCTTGGCGAAACCCGATCACGCTGGTTGAAAAACGGGTCTCAACATCGCCACAAGCCTCAAAGACCAAAGCCGCCAGCGCCGAGCGCTCAATTGACATATAGCGGCCCGCCGTCAGCATTGAGAATGTAGACGCATCAAGATGTGTGGTCTGGCGGCCGCGCGCATTAAGCGTGCGCAGATGTTCGACCGCATAGCCCTGTGCGTGCAGCCCATCACGCAGCCCCATCTTCTCGGCTATATCATAACCATAGCCCCAAAAGTCTATCAGATAGCCGCCCTTGCGCTGCGCAGGTGCGGCTTCAAACAGAACCGGTTCATGGCCAAAACGGTGCAACCAATAGGCAAGCGCTGGCCCGGCAATGCCACAACCATTGAGGGCGATCTTCATCTGCTATCCTTGCTGCTGTTTAATGCTGTTCTTTCGGTGCCTCGCACAGGCGCACAGCGTGTGATCAGCGGTGAAATCTTGCCAGTACCATGCAGCCAATACCGTTTATTTCCCATATATCATCTCTATACCCGGCCAATACGCCGGTAAAGAACCAACCGGGCCGCAAGGTCCGGCGACCAAATCCTAATTTGGTGGTTCACCCCGCCTCCTCGCGCCCCTATATCGAAGGAGGTATTCACCAAGGAGCCCGCCCATGTCCGCATCTGTGCCCAAATCTGCCAATAAAGCGCCCCGCCCTGTCGTGTTGTGCATTCTTGACGGATGGGGCAAGCGGGCTGATCAACGGCCAACGCCCCGGCCCTTGCCGACACCCCGACCTTTGACACATTGATAGACACCTGCCCCTCGGCAGAGCTGGTCACACACGGCCCAGATGCCGGGCTGCCAAAGGGCCAGATGGGCAATTCTGAGGTCGGCCATACCAATATCGGCGCAGGCCGGGTCGTGGCCATGGATCTGGGCCAGATTGATCTTGCCATCGAAGAGGGCAGCTTTGCGGGCCAAGCCGAGATCGTGGCCTTTATCGATACGCTTAAAGCCTCTGGTGGGGCGGCCCACCTGATGAGCCTTGTTTCTGACGGCGGTGTGCACGGCCATATCAACCACATTATCGCCACCGCACAGGCGCTCAGCGATGCCGGGTTAAAAGTGATCTTACACGCCATCACCGATGGCCGCGATGTTGCTCCCAAATCTGCCGCCACATTCATGGATGCGCTCACCGCGCGCCTGCCTGCTGGCACGACCATCGCCACCGTTATTGGCCGCTATTGGGCGCTTGACCGTGACAACCGTTGGGAGCGCGTGCAAACCGCATATGACGCGATGATAGAGGCCAAAGGCGAGCATGCCGACACCGCCGCCGCCGCGATTGCCGCCAGCTATGCCAAAGATGTCACCGACGAGTTTATCCCGGCGACGGTCATCGGCGATTACACTGGCACTGCCCCGCAAGACGGGCTGTTTTGCCTCAACTTTCGCGCTGATCGGGCGCGTGAGATCCTCGCCGCCATTGGCCAAGATGATTTCACTGGTTTTGAACGTGGCCCCCGCCCCGAGCTGGCCGCCCGCCTCGGCATGGTCCAGTACTCTGACGCCCATACCGCATGGTACAAGGCGGTGTTCCCCAAACGCTCAGTTGTAAACACGCTCGGCTCTTGGGTGGCGCAAAAGGGCAAGACCCAGTTCCGCCTCGCCGAGACTGAAAAGTACCCGCATGTGACTTTCTTTCTGAACGGCGGCAAAGAAGAGCCAGAGGTCGGCGAAGACCGGTTTATGCCCAAAAGCCCAAAAGTCGCCACCTATGACCTGCAG
>JAESRD010000140.1 GCA_016764835.1 Paracoccaceae bacterium
GGCATCATCTCATCGGCGGCCATCGTCTTTGCCTTCACCTTCGGCGCTTACGAGATCCCGGCGCTCTTGGGCGCGAGCCACCCGCTCGCCCTGCCGGTCTTGGCATGGCAGCGGTTCAACGCCCCCGATCTGGCCGCACGGCCAGAAGCCATGGCCCTCGCATTGCTCATCGCCGCCCTCTCAGGGCTGGTGGTTTGGGTGGTGTTGCGCGCCGGCCGCGCCCAAAGGCGGCTGAGCTAATGCGCGCGCGCGGGATCACAACATGGCTGCTAATCGCGGTGCTCTTGGCCCCTCTTGTGCCGCTGGCGCTCTGGTCATTTTCCTTCGGCTGGTTCTTCCCAGACCTGTTGCCAAGTCGCTGGACACTCAACGCATGGCGCTATGCGCTGTCAGACACTGGCGGCACAATTCAAAGCCTCTGGCTGACCACCAAAATTGCCGGGATCACAGCGCTCTTGGCCGTGCTGCTCGGCCTGCCGCTGGCCCGCCTGCTCGGCCTTGGCACATTTCGCGCCAAAGCATTGGTGCAAGTGCTGGTTATGGCCCCAATCATCGTGCCAGGCATGGCCGTGGTGCTTGGCTTGCACGGCTTATTCCTGCCCTTGGGGCTGACCAACACCACCTTCGGCGTCATCCTCGCCCATCTTATCCCAACCCTGCCCTATGCCGTGCTGATCATGGCCGGGGTATTCGCCGGCTTCGACATCGGCCTTGAAGAACAAGCCCGTTCGCTGGGCGCACGGCCGCTGGCGGCGTTCTTCTACGTGACCCTCCCGGCAATCGCGCCGGGGCTGGTCGCCGCCGCGCTGCTGAGCTTTCTGGTTTCGTGGGGCCAATATGCACTGACGCTGGTTATTGGCGGCGGACGGGTGACAACGCTGCCGCTGTTGCTGTTTAGCTTCGTTTCCTCGGGCCGCCATGACATTGCCGGGGCGATTGGCACGATCTATATCTTGCCGGGGTTGATCATGATGGCCATAGCTGCCCGCCAAATCGGTGGGCGCAGTGCTGCAATAGGGACGGGCGGCGCATGACCAAGGTAGAGCTTAAGGCGCTGACAAAGCGCCATATTTCAGCCGCAGAGCCTGCATTGCACGCTCTGACTGCAACCCTGCCCAGCGGTCAGATGACCGCGCTTTTGGGCCCGTCAGGTGGCGGTAAGACCACTTTGTTGCGGATCATTGCCGGGCTAACCCGGCCCGATAGCGGCCAAGTTCTGTTCGACGGGGTCGATATTGGCACCCTGCCGCCAGAGCGGCGTGGCGCTGTGATGGTGTTTCAAAACCATATGCTGTTTGCGACCATGACGCTGGCCCAAAACGTGGGCTTTGGTCTCAAAATGCGAGGCATGCGGCGGGCTGACATTCGCCCGCTTGTGGCGCAAATGCTTGAGCGAATGCAGCTCGGCGGTTTAGAAAAACGCCTGCCCTCTGAGCTGTCTGGCGGCCAGAGCCAGCGCGCCGCCCTCGCCCGCGCGCTGATCCTTGAGCCAAAGGTGCTGTTGCTTGATGAGCCGCTTTCAAGCCTTGATGCGCATCTGCGCACCGAAATGCGCGGGCTGATCAAACAAGTGCAGCGCGAGACCGGAATCACGACATTGGTCGTGACCCATGATCAGGCCGAAGCGGCGGCTTTGTCAGACCAGATCATCCTTTTGCTGAGCGGCACCGTGGCTCAAACCGGCCCGCCTGAGGCGCTGTTTGGCCGCCCGGCGACCACCGAAATCGCCCGTTTCTTTGGCGGTGCTAACTTCTTTAGCGGCCATGTGGCGGGTGGGCATTTTCATTGCGAAGCCGGGCTGTTTGCCCTGCCTGATGGCGCGCCTGCCGGGCCGGGCGTGCTGACAATACGGCCCGAAGATATCAGGCTTAGCGCCACTGCCACCCCCGAAAACATCAACCAACGGTTGGCCTGTCTAACCGCGCGCGACTATCTCGGCACCAGCACCAGCGCCAGTTTTGCGCTTGAGGGCGGCTTGACCCTGCGCGCCAGTCTGCCAAATGCGGCGCGTCACATTGAGCTGGGGGCACAGATGATCATCGAGCTGCCGCGCGCAGCCCTTTGGATCTTGCCGCCCGGCTAGGTTAGGGCTTTCAAAACCTCGGCCAGTACAGAAGCAGCGCTGCCAGACACGTCAACATTTATGCATTGCTCATCTGGTTCTGGCACTTCTAGCAGCGCCAGTTGGCTGTCGAGCAAGACGGGCGGCATATAATGGTCGGTCCGGGCGGCCATCCGCGCGGCAATCGTCTCGCGCGCACCGGTCAGATGCACGAACATCACCGGGCCGCCAGCATATTGCCTGATCCGGTCGCGGTAAACACGGCGCAAAGCCGAACAGGCCAGCACGACAGTGCCAGTGGCCAGCTCTTGGCCAGCCCGCTCCAGCCACGGCCAACGGTCAGCGTCGGTCAGCGGCTCACCACGGCCCATTTTGGCACGGTTAGCATCTGAATGCAGATCATCGCCCTCGACAAAACGCGCGGCCAGTGCCGCCGCCACGCCGGTGCCGATATCGGTTTTGCCAGTGCCGCAGACGCCCATAATGACGATTGCGCTCATAGCGTCGCCGTAATGCCGCCATCGACATAAAGCACTGTGCCGTTGACGAAAGACGCGGCATCGGAGCACAAGAATATGCAAGCGCCGACGAGTTCTTCGACCTTGCCCCAGCGGGCGGCGGGTGTGCGTTTTTCGAGCCAGGCGGTAAATTCTGGGTCGGCAACGAGGGCGGCGTTCAGCGGGGTTTCAAAATAGCCCGGCGCAAGTGCGTTGCACTTTAGCCCGTGGCCCGCCCAGTCAGTGGCCATGCCTTTGGTCAGGTTCACAACCGCGCCTTTGGTCGCGGTATAGGGCGCTATTCCGGGCCGGGCGAGTGCGGCTTGCACGCTGGCAATGTTGACGATCCAGCCGTTTTTGCGCGCGATCATATGGCGGGCAACGGCTTGGCCTACATGAAAGACCGAGGCAATATTGGTCTGCAACAGCCGGTCAAACGCGTCGGCTGGGAATTCTTCGAGCGGGCCGCGATGCTGCATACCTGCATTATTGACCAAAATATCAAGCGGGCCGATCTCGGCCTCAAAGCCGTCAATCGCGCGGCGCACAGCTTCGTGGTCGGTCACGTCAAAGGCCAGCTCATGCACGGTAGCGCCCAGCGCGCGCAAGCTTTGCGCGGCACCGGCCAGCTTGGCCGTGTCGCGGCCATTGAGCACCAGCTCGGCCCCCGCCGCCGCCAGCCCCTTTGCCAGCGCATAGCCAATGCCTTGTGACGAGCCGGTGATCAGCGCCCGGCGTCCGCTCAAATCAAATAGGGATAAGCTCATCTGGCGCTCCAACCTCAAATTGCCCGCAGCAAAACAGTATTTGCGTATGAAGACGTTAAGTCAAGTGGGCTTAGTGTTTCGCGAATCGCATGGACCGCAGCGCAATATTTTCTGTTAAAATCTGCGCCAGCACGCCCCTGCATACCGCCGAATACACTTTCGGGGATTGCAGCTCTTTGGCGGCGCGGGCATGCTGCGAACATTGCACGCTGGCTGCCGCTTTGGCTGATTGGAGAACCGAAAACATGAGTATCGCAGAAATTGGCCTGATCGGGCTTGGCACAATGGGCTCGGCGCTGGCGCTCAACATTGCTGAAAAAGGTTTTCCTATCGCGGTTTGGAACCGCACCGGCTCGGTCACCACTGCGTTTCATGTCGAGGCCGGTGCGCTGGCGGACAAGATCACACCAACCCAGAGCCTTGAGGAACTTGTCGCCGCAATCGCTGAGCCGCGCGCCATCATCTTGATGGTGCCAGCTGGCCAGCCGGTTGATGACCAGATTGATGCGTTGCGCAAGCTGCTTGGCCCCAATGACATGATCATCGACGCGGGCAATGCGAATTTTCACGACACCAACCGGCGCTCCAAAGCCGCCGGTGATCTGCCTTTCCTCGGCATTGGCGTGTCTGGCGGCGAAGAGGGTGCGCGCCACGGCCCGGCTATTATGGGCGGGGGCAAGCGTGAACATTGGGACCGTGTGTCGCATATCCTCGAAGCAATTTCAGCCAAGTTTGGTGACACGCCCTGCGCCGACTGGATGGGCGAAGCGGGCGCAGGCCATTTTGTCAAAGCGGTGCATAACGGCATTGAATATGCCGACATGCAAATGATCGCCGAAATCTACGGTATTTTGCGTGACGGGCGCGGCATGCGGGCTGACGATATTGGCGAGGCGTTTGAACGCTGGAACAGAGGCACGCTGAAAAGCTATCTGATTGAGATATCGGGCAAAGTCGCCCGCGCGGTTGACCCAGAAACAAACCGGCCGATGCTCGACATGATCGTTGATGCGGCGGGCCAAAAGGGCACAGGCCGCTGGACCGTGATCGAGGCGCAGCACTTGGGCGCGCCGATCCCGGCGATTGAGGCAGCGGTATTTGCACGTAATGTCTCGGCCCGGCGCGCAGAGCGGGCCATGGGCGAAGAGCTGTTTGGCCCGGCTTCGCGCCCGATTGCTGACGGTGCGGTTTGGGACGAGCTGCTTGAGAAGGCGATGATCGCCGGTAAAGTTCTGTGCTACGCGCAGGGTTTTGCCATGATTGAGGCCGCCTCGGTTGAGTTTGGCTGGAACCTCAACCTGCCAGCGATCGCCCGGGTTTGGCGCGAAGGCTGTATCATCCGTTCGGCCATGCTTGACGATATGGCCAGCGCGTTGACCGAAGATCCCAGCCGCAACCTGATGTTTGCGCCCTACTTTGCCGACCATCTAAAGCGTGGCCAAGGTGCGCTGCGCGATATTGTGGCGATCTGTGCGCGTCACGGCATGCCCGCCCCGGCTTTGGCCTCAGGGCTGTTTTACTTTGACGCAATGCGCACCGGGCGCGGCACGGCCAATATGATCCAAGCCCAGCGTGATTTCTTTGGCCTGCACGGGTTTGTGCGCACGGATAATGGCGCGTCAGACCAGCACGGGCCGTGGGCGCCCTAGAGCAAAGCGCGCCATTTGGCGGCATAGGTCTGCATCTGCGCATTGGGTAATATTGCAGCCTCAGGCTTGTTGTTTGTCCCGCCGCGTTTTGGTGCAAATAACAGCGCCGCCCCAATGCTGGTGCCAGTGGCCGTGGTTGCGGCAATAACGCCGCGGTTGCACGCACTGGCCAACATTTCCAGATAGGCGCGGTTTTTGGCAAATGCGCCCTCAACAATCACCGGGCCTTGCGCGCCGGTCAGCGCCAGACATTCAGCGCTGACAAGTGCCAGATAAAAACTGGCCGCTGCGGCGCGTATGGCACCACAGGGCTCAGCACCGCTCCACTGCGCCGTGCGGCCCTGAAATGGGCCAGTTGTCGGCTCAACGGCTGGGTGCAACATGATCTCGTCGCGCAAAACGGCGGCGATATCTGCGGCGTTGGGCGCTATTTGCGCGGCCCCCATTAGCAGCTCATATTCGCGCCCACCCATAAACCGCGCCGCTGGCACCCGCGCGCCCAGCGCATTGACCAACATCAGCGTATCGCGCGCCGGGTCGAGGGGCTGCTCTTGCCCGCCGACTGACATGACCACCACCCAAGTGCCGGTTGAAACCACGCAAAACGGTGGCTCTTGCTCAAGAAGATGCGGCAGCAGCGATGCGTTGGAATCGTGAATACCGGTGGCCACGGGCGTGCCCGGCGGTAGCCCGGTTGCGGCGGCGATATGCGGCAGCAGTTCGGCCATTTTGGCACCGGCCTGCAGCGGCGGCGCCATCTGACCGCGCAGGCCGAGCCTGTCAACCAAAGCCGAATATTGTTGCTTATAGGGGTTCCAAAGGTCGGTATGACAGCCCAGCGTCGTCACATCGCAGCCCAGCTGGCCGGTCAGCCGGTGCACCCAATATTGCGGATAGGTGACGATTGCTTTGGAGGCATTGCGCAATTCGGGTTGCTTGGCAAATTGCCAATGCAATTGTGCGCCAAGGTTCAGCCCCATCGCCAGCCTCGGCGAGCCGGTTTGGACAAAATCGGGACGCAGGGCGGTGTATTCATCTGCCAACGCGTCAAGCCCAGTATGCTCATAGTCAAGGATCGGCGCTGTGAGTTTGCCGTCGGCACCAAGCAGGGCGGCGCAGGCCCCGTGTGTCGTTACGGCCAGCGCGTCAATGCCGTGCTGTTTGTGCAGCTGGCGCAAGCCGTCCAAGATAAACTGCCAATGCGCCTCGGTGTCAAAATGCGGCCAAGGCGGGCCGGGCAGCACGTTGTTCGGCTGGCTGAGCACTTCGATCTCGGTTAGCGTCTGCAAATCGGCCAGCGCCAGTTTAACATTGCTCTTGCCGATATCAATCACGGCAATATTGCGCAGCGCGTTTGTTGTCTGAGTCATGAACCGCTCCTATCCGTGCCTGCCCGACCTTATGCCTGCCCGACCTTATGCCTGCCCGACCTTATGCCTGATCGACAGTATATCACTCTCAAACGCTCCCGGCTGCGGGCTGCCATGTCAATCACAAAGGCTCATAATCGATCAAATTTTACGAAAACTTGATTGATCATGCCCGGTATTGATTGACTTTCGCCGGGCCTGCGACCAGCCTTGCAGCTAACCCGCCCCCAGCCGAGCCATGAAAGGCAAGCCATGATCGACCCCGAGATAATCGAAAGCCAGAACCGCGCGCAGCAGGCCGACCTTCAGGCCGACTATGATGCGCTTGGCGCGCATCTTGAGCGGCGCGGCGTGGATATTGCCGCCATCACCACCAAGATTTCTGCTTATGGGGTGGCGATCCCGTCATGGGGCGTGGGCACTGGCGGCACACGTTTTGCCCGCTTCCCCGGCCCCGGCGAGCCGCGCGGCATTTTCGACAAGCTCGATGATTGCGGCACAATCCAACAGCTGGCCCGCGCCACGCCAACAGTGTCCTTGCATATCCCGTGGGATATCGCGCCCGCCGCCGATCTTTTGGCCAAAGCCGCAGCACTGGGCCTGAGCTTTGACGCAATGAACTCAAACACGTTCCAAGACCACGAAGACCAGCCGCATAGCTATAAATTTGGCTCGCTTTCGCACACTGACAAAGCCACCCGCGACCAAGCCATTGAGCACAATATCCGCTGTATTGAGCTGGGCGCAGAGCTGGGCTCAAAGGCGCTGACAATCTGGGTTGGTGACGGCAGTAACTTCCCCGGTCAGGTCAATATGACCAAACAGTTTGAGCGCTATCTCGACAGTGCCAAACAGATCTATGCCGCCCTGCCCGCCGACTGGCGGCTGTTCACCGAGCACAAGATTTTTGAGCCAGCGTTCTACTCGACCGTGGTGCAAGACTGGGGCAGCAACTACCTTATTGCCAAGGAGCTGGGCGACCAAGCCCATTGTCTGGTGGACCTTGGCCACCATGCGCCAAACGTCAACATTGAGATGATCGTCGCCCGGCTGATCCAGTTTGGCAAACTTGGCGGCTTTCATTTTAATGACAGCAAATACGGCGATGATGATCTCGATACCGGGGCGATTGATCCGTTCCGCCTGTTCTTGGTGTTTAATGAACTGGTCATGGCCGAGGGCAGCCCCGGCTTTGACCCGGCCCATATGCTCGACCAGTCGCATAATGTGACCGACCCGATTGAAAGCCTGATGACATCAGCCATGGAAGTGCAGCGCGCCTATGCCCAAGCGCTGATCGTAGACCGGACCGCCCTAGATGGGTTCCAGCAAGACAATGACGCAATGATGGCAGCGCAAACGCTCAAAGCCGCGTTCCGTTGTGATGTTGAGCCGATATTAGCCATGGCTCGGCTACAGGCGGGTGGTGCGATCAACCCGGTCGCCACTTACCGCGTGGCGGGCTACAGGGCCAAGGTTGCGGCCGAGCGGCCCGAGAGCAGCGGTGCCGGAGGCGGCATCGTCTGACGGGCCGCCCCGTTGTTTTAGCCAAACATCAAGTTTGGCAAGAACAGCACCAGTTGCGGCGCGAACAGCAGCAACATGATCAGCCCAAAGATCGCGACAAAGAACGGTGCGCTGGCTTTGACATAGGTCTCAACCGGCGTGTCGAGCAGGCTGCAAACGGTGTACATGGCCACGCCCACAGGCGGGGTCATGGAGCCGAGCGTGACGATGGTCATCATCAAGATACCGAAATGCACAGGGTCGACGCCCGCGCTGACGATCACAGGCACCAAGATTGGCGTCAGCAGCAGCACGAGAATTGTGCTCTCAATGAACAGCCCGGCAATGAACAGACCCAAGAGGATCACGGCGACGATCACCACAGGGTTTGACAACCCATTAAGCAGAAACGCGGAAATATCTTGCGGCAGGCGCAAAAAGATAATGGCAAAGCCGAGCATGCCAGACATCAGGATGATCAGCATAATCATACCAATGTCAGAGAGCGCGTCGCCAAAAGCCTTTTTCAGCTTCTCAAATGTCATAACTTTATGCAGCACCGTGCCGACCAAAATGGCGTAGACCACAGCGAAAGCGCCAACCTCAGACGGGGTAAACAGCCCGCCGCGAATGGACCCGATCAGGAAGACCGGAAACAGCAGCGCCCATTTGGCTTCCCATGCTGCATTGCCCAGCGAGGCCGCCGTCGGCTTGACCGCATCGGGCGAGTGATAGCCGTGTTTGCGGGCGACAAACCACGCAGCGATCATTAGGAAACACATCATCAGCATGCCCGGAACGATACCGGCCATGAACAGCCGACCAATGGAGACCTGTCCGACATAGCCATAAAGGATCAGCCCGATAGAGGGCGGAATGGTGGCGGTGATCAGCGAGCTGAGCGCGATCACGGCGGAGGTATAGCCCTTGCCGTAGCCTTGGCTGAGCATCTGCGGCCCGATCACCCGGCTTTGCATGGCCGCATCGGCCACGGCCGAGCCAGAAACGCCGCCCATCAGCGTCGATAATATTATTGAGACCTGTGCCAAGCCGCCGGTCATCCAGCCCACGGCGACGCGTGAGAACTTGAACAAACGGTCGGTGATGTCGCTCTCGTTCATCAGATGGCCGGCCAGCACAAAGAACGGCACGGCCAGCAGAGGGAAGCTCTGCGACACGGTGGCGATCTTTTGCACGGCGATTTTCATCGGCATAATGTCTGATTCGAGGAAGAAGACGAAGCCACCCATGCCGATGGCAAAGGCGACCGGCGCGCCAATGAAAAGCAGGATGAAAAACACGACGGGGATCATAAACATCAGATTATAACTCCGACCGGTGACTATCGCTGGCCGTGCGGCTGAAAACCAGCCGCGTGCCGTTTGATGTCCAGGCGTCAAAAAGATTAACGAGGATGGAGATTGAGAGCATGATACAGCCCGCTGGTACGGCGATCGTCACCCAACCATAGCTCAGCCCGCTATTGCCAAACTCGCGCTCAAGGTTGAGCAAAGTCAGCATATATCCCTGATAGGTCAGCACGGCGAAGAACGCCAAGGTCAGCACGGCAATCGCGGACTCGACCCAGAGCCGCTGACGCATGCCGAGCATACGGATCAGCAGATCGACGCCCAGATGCGCGCGTTGGCGCAAGGCACGGGCGGCGCCGATAAAACAGAGCCAGATGAACAAGAGCTGCGCCAGATCAATCGACCAAATGATCGGGCTGCCCAAAAACCGCATGACAGCAGCAAAGAATACCAGCCCGGTAATCACTGCCAGTATGCCAGTGCCGATATAGAACTCGGCTCTCTCAAATATCTTACCCATAGGCCCTCTCGCAATAAATTCGGGCGCGACCAAAGCAACTGGCCGCGCCCGTTATTCGTCTATGCCCGCATCCGCAGGCCGTGGCTATTATTCAGCAGCCATTGCCCGCAAAACGTCACGCAGCTCGCCGTAGCCAAGGTCGTCATAAACAACGGCTGTGGCTTCTTTGAACGGGCCCGTGTCAACTTCGCTGACGGTAACACCACCGGCAACCAGATCGGCTTCGATCTGAGCCAGACTGTCTTGCGTGCCATAAGATGCGATATCGCCAGCTTTCAGCGACTCTTCGCGCAGAATTACCTGAAGATCATCAGGCAGGCTGTCGAACCATGGGCCAGATGTAACCAGACCGGTGATCAGGTTGATATGGCCGGTTTTGGTGACATAGCTAATGACTTCGTTCAAACGCGCGCCAACAATCGCTGGCATCTGGGCTTCTGCGCCGTCGATCACGTGGGACGACAGGGCCGAATACACTTCTGCCCATGGCAGCGGTGTTGGTGTGGCACCCATGGCCTCAATCGTGCCCATCCAAACCGGAGCGCCGGGGGTCCGCATGCGGATTCCGTCAAGATCAGCCGGGGTTGTGATTGGCACATTTGTCAGCAGATGGCGCTCACCCTGCCACCAGTTAAACGACAGAACCTGAAGATCGGCGGACGTGTTAAGCGCCGTGACCCAGCCCTCAAACATGTCAGATGTGACAACCTTGCGGATACCGTCATAGCCAGAGGCCAGGAAAGGCGCGCCAAGTACACCAAACTCGTTTTGATAAACAGCCAGACGGCCACCATCAACAACCACAGCAACCGGCGCACCGGCGCGGGCCTGCTCTAGCACATCTTCATCTGGCCCGAGCTGCGAGTTGGGGAACAGAACGATCTCCATCCGCCCGCCAGATGCTTCGGCGATGTTTGCTTGCAGCGCTTCAAGACCAGCATAAAGCGGGTCAGATGTGGCCAAAGCGGTGTTAATGTTCAGCGTATATTCTTGGGCAAGGCCGGTATTGGCGACAAGCGCCACGACTGCGCCAAGAAGACCGATCTTCAAATTCTTAAGTTCCAACATGTATTCCTCCAGTTGATCGCTTGCTGCCCCAAAGCAGCAAGTAGCAATATTGCTAATTCTCATTTGTCTCGTCGCTGGTTGCGCGGCCATGCCCTTATTGGCCAAATTCATGGGCAAAATGTTGGGGGCAAGGCTGCGCCAGCAAACCGCTGAGATTCGTTAACAAACTGAGCAGATGATCGCAGTATCTACCATACCAGTCAACGCGGCATTGCAGCCACAAGACGGAAAACTTGGCAAAACATCAGTAAATTTCAAAATTTGTCTGGCTAAGTAGCCAGTCCAGCTGCGCAGCTGTCGTGCTGAAGGAAAAGTACCATACTATTTTTGGAGTAAGTGTGGCGACAAGTACGGCCGCCTCTGGCAAGATCATGTGCCCCTTTCCCATCCGATGGAAACATCAGTACGGGAAAGGGGCTTTGTCGCGGTCTAAGCAGGCCGCAGATCTATAAGAACACTTCGATAATGCTCGGCCAGATCAGCAAAACCGACAGCGCCAGCAGCTGAATACCAATGAAGGGCAAGAAGCCTTTGAAGATATCGGTTAGCGAAATATGCGCCGGTGCCACAGATTTTAGGTAGAACGCTGCCGGGCCAAAGGGCGGCGACAGGAAACTGACCTGCATGTTCATACAGAAGGTCACCCCGAACCAGATTGCCACATGGTTTGGCGCAAGTTGGCCAATGAAACCGATCACTTCAAGCGGCAGAGTGCGCACAATCGGCAGGAACACGGGCATGATCAGCAGCACGATGCCGACCCAGTCCATGAACATGCCCATGATCAGGAAGATGAACATCATCACCATGATGATCCCCATTGTCGGCAAATCGGCCCCGACGATGAGATTGGCAATGTAGGACGGGCCTCCGGCCAGCGTATAGGACGCGGCCAAAGCCGCCGCGCCAAACGTCACCCAGATGATTGTGCCGGTTGATTTGAGCGTCCGCGTCAGCGAGTCCCAGATCACACCATAGGTCATTTCACCGCGTATGAGGCTGATGGTGAACACAGCGACAACGCCCATGCCTGCGGCCTCGGTAATGCCAGTGATACCGCCATAAATAGAGCCGAGGACCACGCCGATGACGATGATTGGCGCGACCAGACCTTTGCCCATATTCCAGCCTTGCCGGGTTCTGGCTCTGCCAAAGACAAAGAACATCAACACCAACATGGCGATGATTGAGCCCGCCAGATACGGCAGATCAGAGACCATGCCGAGGCCGATAGGGTCGACCCCTTCGCGGATCGCGTTTTGGCCAGTGACTGTGAAGAACAGCGCCCGTAGCATCAGCACGATGCCGGTGATCAGCGCCAAACAGGACAGGAAGGCGAGGAACAAAAGCCGCTTGGCGCTGCTCGATGGCTCGCCCGGCACCGGGTCTGGCAGCGGCGCGTCTTCTGGGTGAAGCCGGGTGCGGATGATGATATAGGTGATGAAGAAGGTGGCCAGCACAAAGCCCGGCAAGAACGCTGCCGTGAACAAAGCTTTGATCGAGGTCTCTGTGACCAGCCCGTAAAAGATCAACACGATCGAGGGCGGGATCATGGTGCCAAGCGAGCCAGAGGCGCAGATTGTGCCGATGGCGAGGTTTTGATTATAGCCCAACTTTAGCATCTGCGGCAGGGCGATAAGCCCCAGCAGCACGACTTCGCCGCCGATGATCCCTGACATTGCGGCCATGATCACAGCCATGATCGAGGTGACAACGGCAATGCCGCCGCGCGCCCGGCTGAGCCAGACGTTGAGCGAGTCGTACATATCTTTGGCAATGCCCGTTCGCTCGAGGAGCGAGGCCATGAAGATGAAGAGTGGCACCGATATCAGCACATAATTGGTCAACTGTCGGTAGACCGCTTGGCCCATGACGTTGAGCTTCCCGCGGCCAAAGTCTGCGAATACCGGTTCAAAACCGAACTTCAGCACAAGTGTGGTCACTGCCAAAAAGGCCGAGGCAAAGCCAAGCGGCATGCCGATTGCCAACAGGGCAAACATGCCCAGCAATATGATCAGCGAAAGGGTTCCGATATCAACCATTGTCAATGTCCCCAAGAGTTTTGCGGATTTTCGCGATGTCGTCCTCGTCGATATCATCGGCGGGCGAGTGATGTTCGGGGGCTTTGTTCCAATCTGCGATCAGGTTGGACAGAGCTTGCAGGGCGACCAAGCAGATGATCAGCAAAATCGCCGGTTTTATAGTGCCAGGCAGCGGTGGATCCCAAGCGGTGCCGAAAGTTTCCATACGCAGGAACTTGGCCTTGGCCTCGTTAAACCCGCCCCAGACCAGGGCAAACGCGAAGACCCAGATGAGAAACACCGAGATACAATCAGCGAGTTTCTGCATCCAGCGGGGGAACATGTCATAGATGATATAGATGCGGATATGGCTGCGCTGTTGCATGGCATAAAGCCCGGCCAGCAAAAACACGAAGCCCGCGATCCAAAGTGATAGCTCATTGGCCCAGAGTGTCGGACGCTCAAATACGTAGCGCGACACGACCTCGTAGGACATGACGATCACGATTGCGGCCGTGGCCATCATGGCGACGCGGCCGCAAATAACCGAAAAGACATCAAACGGGCCGGTTGGCTGAACCTCAATCGGGTTGACCGTGTCAGACAGGTAGAAGGCGAAACAAAGGATTGCGCCGAGGAAACAGCCAAGCAGCAGCTTGACCAATACGTTGCCTTCTGGGCGTAGCAATTGGTTCATGCCAACTTGCGTGCCACCTGTTATGTTCGCGACAATCAGCCAAGCGCCGATCGCCAGCGTGGCAATACTAAAACCGATAGCGACAAGGCGCATGACATTGCGCGCGCTCCCGAGCCAAACGCTGGCCCTTGTATCTTCGACCTGATTACTCACTGCAGCCCCCCGCAAAAGTTTTTGTACCCGCGGCGCAATCAGCGCGCCGCGGGCTTTGTTCGCTAACCGATTTAGTCGATCAGGCCAGAGCGACGCATGAACGCGCGATGCGCATCAACAAGTGCCTGTGCTTCTGGAGTTTTGGTTGCCCAATTGTCCCAAGCACGCTGAGCGCCGGCGCGGAACTCTGCGCGGTCTTCTGCGGACCAGTTATGAAGCGTCACGCCCTGCTCTACGAGCGCTACGGCTGCTTCGTCATTGGCCAGAGCAAATGTCATCGTTGTTTGCAGAGCCAAGGCTTGGCTGGCAACTTCGATGATGCGCTGAATATCCTCAGGCATGTCATTCCAGACATCGAGGTTGAAGGTCACGTGGTCCATTGGCATGGAGTGGAAGCCCGGATACGTGGCGTGGCTGACGATGTCATACAGGCCAAGACCCACATTGTTGGCCAAGGATGATGCGTCAGCACCGTCGATGATGCCGGTTTCCAGCGCGGTAAAGATTTCGGTAAAATCCATCACGATTGGCGATGCGCCCAGCTCGGCAAAGATCTCTGTCTCTAGGCCGGGCGGGGAGCGGAACTTCCAGCCAACAAGGTCAGCGGGGCCAGCGATTGGTGCGGAAGAAGCCAGAGCTTCTTGGCCCGCAGCCCACCAGCCAACGAGGTGCATGTTATATTCGTGATACAGCTCATTGGCTGCTTCAAGACCGCCGCCATTATAGAGGAAGCTATACAGCTCATACGGGTTGTTATAGCCGCCCATTGGGTCACCAACAAACTGGAATGCGGGGTTCTTACCGGTCTGGTAAGCGCCGCCATGCATTTCGCCGTCGAGCACGCCGTTTGCCGCAGCGTCAAAACCTTCGGTCGAAGATACAACGGATGATGACCAGAACATCTCAATGGTTACGCGACCACCGGACATGACTTGTACGTTGTCGATGAAGCCCTGTGCTAAAGTACCCGATACGGATTCTGGCGTGTAATGTGTCTGCATCCGCAGTGTCATTTCTTGTGCATATGCACTTGTGCTCACCATCAGCGCAGCAGCTGCTGTTAGAGCGATTTTGTTAAGTTTCAAGTTTCTTCCTCCAGTTGTCGGCCCGAAAGCCTATGCGTGAGCACGTCACTTCGCCTTAGGCAGATAGTGCCGTACTCCCTCCCTCCAAGTTTTCAGCGCTCACCTTCATTCCGCTAGATTGCCGGATAACCAGCTTTGAGGGAATAATAATGTGCTCATTTGCCATTCTTGGATTGGCAATACGGCGCAGAAGCAAACGACCTGCCTCTAAACCGATCTCTCTCGCATGCGTGTCCATCGTGGTTAACGCCGGGTTAGATTGGGCGGCGGCGGCGGTGTTATCAACCCCGACAACTGCACAATCTTTGCCCGGCTGCATGCCCGCGGCTTGCAGCTCAGCCATAGCACCTATTGCTACTAGGTCATTAAAGCAGACAAAAGCCGTGGGATTACCGCCACTTGCCAGTGCTTGGCGCACCCCCTGTCGGCCACCGACCCCATCAGATTGGGTCCGAAAAACAAGATTTTTCGGCAGGCCTGCGGCGTCCATCGCGCGGGCAAAGCCCTTAATCCGCAGCTCAGAGGCCGAATGTTGCAATGCGCCGCCTAGAAAGGTGAAAGACCTATGCCCCAACGCCAAGAGATGCGCACATATCAGCTCGACACCGTGCTGATAATCGGTGCTGACAAGATCGCCAGCGTTTCGCGAAATACTGCGCAGCAATTGCACTGCTGGCACGCCCCATTCGCGCAGTTGTTTAAGCATATCGGGCGGTGTGCCTGGGGCCGAACAGATGATGATCCCATCAACCCCCTGCTCTCGGATCCGCGAAAGCAGCTTGGTTTGGCGCTCCACATCTTCATGCGTGATCATCAAATAGGAAATTTTGTTGGTGCCGGTCATGGCGTCATCAACACCGCTGACCAGTTCACCAAAAAACGAATTTTGTATAGTGCCAACAAAAACGCCCACCGTATCGGACCGGCCAGTGCGCATAGATGCGGCACCCCGGTCATAAACATAGCCAAGTTTGCGCGCCACTTCGACAACTTTACGGGCAGTTTTTTCGGATACACCACCACGGTTGCTCAGCGCCATAGAGACCGCAGCAGGAGAAACGCCAACCTCTTTGGCGATATCGCTCAACGTGATGCGTTTCTTGTTCATCCAACCTTTGCTTTCGGAGCCGAGGGCCAATGCGCATGTCGGGGCGCGCCATAAGCCAGAATTGCGTTTACTATAATAACGATAACTTAATCGTTTAAGTCGGTCAATATAGCTCGCATAGATACAATACACTTAGCAAATCATACCCTTTTTAGGTTCAAGAGGCTCTGGTTATTCTTATTTTTCAAACCCTTACGGGTAAACCCGACAAGCAGCGCCGTTGGTCGCGGCAAACTGATTACTTAGCTAAATGGCAAACATATCTCTTCGCTTGCCATTTAGCTGCGGCACAAGACCTGATTAGTCAGGCGACGCCGCTTGCAAATTTAGCCAAGCAACTTGGCCTTCGGTCAACCGCAATGTCAGCGCTGGCAATGATGATGCCAATTCACCAGGGCTGCGCGGCCCGATCAGCGCATAGCTGGCAAAATTTTGGCTTAGCACCCAAGCGGCGGCGATATTATGCACGCTCAACCCGGTCTGTTCGGCCAATTGGCCAGCCCGGCGGCGGCGCTCTTCATTATCCTTTGAGCCAAAGCAGCGCTCCGGCCCAATATCTGCGGGCAACGATCCACGGATATTTTCGGGCAGAAAATAGCCCCGCGCCTGCGCAGACCATGACAGATGGGCGATCTTGTTCGCACCCAAATAGTTCAATGTCTCGGCGCTATTTGAACTTAAACATCCATCCCAGATGGGATTGGCCATTACCGCTAGAGACAGGTTATTGTTCAATATTTGCGGAGCAACGAGGCCGTGAGCCGCGGCATATTGCCGTGCATCTTCAAACCGTTCAATGGTCCAGTTTGAGCCACCAAACACACCAATTTTACCCGCCTGTTTGAGCGCGTTAAGCGCGTCAACAAACTCACCTACAGGCACGTCGGGGTTGTCACGGTGCATTATATAGATCGGCGCATGCGCGATACCGAGCCGCTCTAGCGAAATATCGAGCTGTGCCTCTATGGCGCGCGGCGTACAATATGGCGTATGCGCCCCTTTGACGATGACAGTAATATCCTTGGCGACACCGCGCCCAGATATCCACTCGCCCAACACCTTTTCGCTTTTGCCACCGCCATAAACAAAGCCGGTATCAAAACCATTGCCGCCAGCCTCAATCCACGCATCCCAAATAATCGCTCCATCGGCAAGGGTCTCGCGGTTGTCACAGCCCATGATAAGCTGGCTAAGCGGGGCGTCTAACCCGTCCATCTGCAACTGCGGCATTGGCGGCAGCCCCTTTGGCAAAACACCACTTAACCGCCGGATCGTGGCCGAAGCCTCACCTATAACAGCGTAGCCAAGCTCTTTGCGCCATCCATCAAGCAGCGTATTATTGCCAATACTATCCGCGTGGCTGGGCGCAGGGTAAGGCGCTTCGCGCAGACCGTCAGCAATCGCCCGGCTGGCGAGCTCGGCCTCAAAGGCAAAAAGATGCTCTTTATGCTTTAGCAACTCTACGCGTTTGTCATCGGCCACAGTGACTGTAATTTCTGTATCCGATGGCCCGGCATTGCGCCCCGGCACCCAGGGGTCGGCCAAACGGATTTCGCCTTTGCTGCCATAGATAATCGCCTCATTATCCATATTGCGCGAAATCGCCACGGCAATATCCGCGGTGAAGCCAGAAGCAAAGAGCAGATGCGCATATGATACCTGATCAACCCCGGTTTTGCCGATGATCCCAGTGCCGCGAAGCGTTGTTGGGTTGTCAAATTCCTTACTGATCGCCGCACCGGCGACGAGCCGCGCCAATGAGGCGGGGTAGCCGCCAACATCCAAGATCGCACCGCCAGCAAGACTGGCGTCATAAAGGCGGCTTTTTGGATCAAACCCGGCGTTAAAACCAAAATGACTGCGAATATGCTCCAGATCACCGATCTCACCGCTGCGGATGATCTCTAACATCCGCGCAATCTGCGGGTGGCAGCGATACATGAAGGCCTCCATGAAGAAGACGCCCTCCTGCGCGGCAATCTCTGTCAATGTTGTAACTTCAGCGGCGCATAGACCGGCTGGCTTTTCCACCAAAACGGCTTTTCCGGCGCGCATGGCCATGATCGCCAGATTGGCGTGAAACGGATGTGGGGTAGAGATATAGATCGCGTCAATTTCGGGGTCAGCACAAAGCGCCGGATATGAATCGTAGCGCTTTTCGGCGGCAATCTCGTATTCATCGCCAAAATCTGCGCGTTTTGCGGCGGTATGGCTAGCTAGCGCCACCAGTTCGCCGGAGGGCGCTTCTTTCAGGCCATCGGCAAAATTATGTGCAATAGATCCCGGGCCAATAATTCCCCAAACTGTCTTCTTCATTTTCAGCCCATCCTATATTTGGGCCGATCTTGTATTCATGTTATACTTTTGACAAGCGCGTTACGCACCAAAATTCGCTAATAGTATGATTTATCGGACACGCTACACTGGAGCGGATCATCTGGTCTGTATTGAGGATTTTATTTGATATCGTTTTAGAGAGAATTGATGTTTCTTACTAGATCCGGCGGTGACTTACTCTCCCAC
>JAESRD010000141.1 GCA_016764835.1 Paracoccaceae bacterium
ACCACATCACCGTTCTCGGCATGCACCAAAGCGATGGCACCCAGTTCGGCAAGCCGTTGGAATGACGCGTACATTTCATCATCGTTGACCATCAGCGCGCCTTTGTAGGCCATGAAATGCTTGAACGTGTTGATGCCGTGATCGCGCACCACTGTTTCCATCTCGTCGAACACCTTTTCGCCCCACCATGTCACCGCCATGTGGAATGAGTAGTCGCAATTGGCGCGGGTTGATTTATTGTCCCACATTTTGAGCGCGTCATGCAGGCCTTGGCCGGGGCTGGGCAGAGCGAAATCAACCACCATGGTGGTGCCGCCGGCCAGTGCGGCGCGGGTGCCGCTCTCAAAATCATCAGTTGAGTAGGTGCCCATGAACGGCATCTCTAAGTGCGTATGCGGGTCAATGCCGCCGGGCATGACATAGCAGCCGGTCGCGTCGAGCACCTCGTCGCCCGACAGGCCCGGCCCGATCGCTGTGATGACACCATGTTCAACCAAGACATCGGCCTTATAGGTAAGGTCGGCCGTTACCACGGTGCCGTTTTTGATTATGGTGCTCATCTTGCTCTCCAATTCTTGGTTTTAGCGCGCGTCGGGTGCTGTCTCGTCGCTGGCCATTTCGGCGGGGGCGGCAACAGCTGGCGATGCGCCCTCTGGGCAGATCGGCCGGCCATTGGCACCGCGCAGCAGGTAGCCCGAGGGTGGGTCTGTTATTTCTATCGCCAAGAGGTAGCAGCCATTGGCGTCTTGAAAGACCACGCTTGTCGGCGCACCGGCTGGCAGCGCAGCAGTTACGGCGGCTGGCAACACGACGGGTTCTGGTTCGGCGGGGGCAAAGCCCGGCATATCGGCACAGCCTGCAACAAGCGGTAAAATACACAAGGAGGCAAAAAGGCGGGCGGAGCGGGACATGGGGACTTTCCTTTGTTAGTTCAGCGCGCGAATGGCGCTGTCGTGATTACCAGCGCGCGAATGGCGCTGCCGTGATTACCAGCACGCGAATGGCACTGTCTTGTTTTCTTGCCTATCAAGGTGCCACAGCGTCAAGGGCACCGGCAGACATTGCCGCGCTCTGGTGGCCTCAGGCAACTATTTGGGCTGTCTCGATCACTGCATGGAACAGAACATCGGCACCTTTGGCCGCCCATTCTGGTGAAATATCTTCGGCCTCATTATGCGACAGCCCGCCAACGCAGGGGCACATGACCATTGAGGTCGGGGCGACGCGGTTGATCCAGCAAGCATCATGGCCCGCTCCAGAGATCAGGTCGCGGTGCGAATAGCCCAGCCGTTCGGCGGCGTTGCGCACAGCAGTCACGCAGCCTTCGTCGAATGTGACAGGGTCAAAGTGGCCAACCGGCTCAATGCTAAAGCCGAGGCCCAGCGCGTCGGCTATGACCGGCGCTTCGGCCTCAAGGCGGGTGCGCATACGGGTGAGCTTTTCTTGGTCGGGCGAGCGAAAATCAATGGTGAACACGGCTTTACCGGGGATCACATTGCGGCTGTTGGGGTAGACATTGGCTTGGCCAATTGCGCCAACAGCGGCAGGCTGGTTGTCCATGGCAATGGTATGCACCAGCTCAGTGATCCGGGCCATGCCGAGGCCCGCATTGACCCGCATCTCCATCGGGGTTGAGCCGGTATGCGCATCTTTGCCTGTCAGCGTGACTTCGAGCCACCACAGCCCTTGGCCGTGGGTAACAACGCCGATGTCGATGTTTTCGGCCTCAAGGATCGGGCCTTGCTCAATATGCAGCTCAAAGAAAGCATGCATCTTGCGCGCGCCGACCTCCTCTTCGCCCTTCCAACCAATGCGCTCGATCTCGTCGCCAAAGCTTTTGCCCTCAGCATCTTTGCGGTCGTAGGCCCAGTCTTGCGAGTGCTGGCCTGCAAAAACGCCGCTGGCCAGCATGGCCGGGGCAAAGCGGGTGCCCTCCTCATTGGTCCAGTTGGTGACAACGATCGGGTGTTTGGTCTTGATGCCGAGGTCATTCATTGAGCGAATGATCTCAAGCCCTGCCAGCACGCCAAGCACGCCATCATATTTGCCGCCCGTGGGCTGGGTATCGAGATGCGAGCCGACATAGATTGGCAGCGCGTCAGGGTCAGTGCCTTCGCGCCGGGCAAACATAGTGCCCATCTGGTCAAGGCCCATGGTCAGGCCAGCGGCCTCGCACCAGTCTTGAAACAGTGTCCGGCCAACGGCGTCTTCGTCGGTCAGCGTTTGGCGGTTGTTGCCGCCCGCAATGCCGGGGCCAATTTTGGCCATATCCATCAGGCTGTCCCAAAGCCGCGCGGCGTTGATCTTGAGGTTCTCGCCGGGGGCGGCTGTCTTTTGGATCTCGCCGGAGGCGGCAGGGGGAGTGGCTGAGACAGGCATTACAAGGCTCCTTTGCAGGCGGCAGCGCCGATGTGTTTTGACCAGATGGTCAAGAACACGCTAACAGAGCCAAAAGGCCAGTCAAGCCGCGCTTGGCAGGCATGGCTTGCCCAATGCCAAATACTTGCCTATCGCTAGGCATTCAGTATGCCTGCATGATGTTGGGCCAAAACAACCTGGATGATATGACCCGCCAAGGCCAGCCAACCCGTATTCAAACGCTTAACCGCAGCGCTATTTTAGAGGCTGGGCTGGAAGTGTTTTCCGTACAGGGCTACCGCGGCGCGACGCTTGACCAGATCGCCAGCGAGGCGGGCCTGTCCAAGCCCAACTTGCTGTATTATTTCGCCTCGAAAGAAGCCATTTACACCGCCCTGCTCGAAGGTCTGCTCGACACATGGCTCGACCCGCTGCGCGCGCTTGGCCCCGGCGGCGCGCCGCTGGACGAGATCTTGGCCTATGTGCAGCGCAAACTGATAATGAGCCGCGATTACCCGCGTGAAAGCCGGCTCTTTGCCAATGAAATATTGCGCGGCGCGCCGCAGGTTGAGGCCGAGCTGCACGGCGCGCTCAAAACGCTGGTAGACGAGAAAGCCGCCCTCATTGAGAGCTGGTCTGCGGCGGGCAAGATTGCAAAGGTCAATGCGCATCACCTGATCATTTCTATCTGGGCGCTGACGCAGCATTACTCCGACTTCGACGTGCAGGTCCGCGCCGTGCTTGGCGGCGACGATCCCTTTGCCGGGGCGGCAGCGCATTTGGAGCAGATGTTTATCGGGCTTTTAGCGGTTTAAGTGCGAAGAACGGGCTGTTTTGCACTATTTTTACGCTTTTAGCCGATCATTAACCAATAATCGGCGACACTAGGCGCATGGATATGCTTTTGCGCACCCCTGCCCCGCCCACAAGGTCCCACCAGAAATGGGGGGATATTATGTTTGCCGCCGCTGCGGCCCAGTCTGGCATTATCGTTCGCCGCAATATTCGCGATGTTGATCGTGATGGTGGCCGCGAGCGGCTGTTGCGCGAGGTGAGGCGACGCGGCTATCATATGGTTGAATGCGGCGGTCAGTTCATTATCATCTGCAATGCCAGCAAGATTACGGTTCATGCCTAAATTTGCGGGCTAAGTCCGGCTCTCTAGCAACACCAAATTGCTCTCGCTGTCGCGGATCATCAGCCAGCGCACACCCGGTGCCCATGGCGCATCATCCGGGCCGTCGGTTATCTCAACACCTGCCGATTTTAACCGCGCCGCTTCCGCGTCAACATCATCGCTTTCAAGACAAAGCGCGGGGGTTGAGTGCAGCTCCATTTCAGTGGTCTTGGCAAAGTGCAGCCGTGTCTTGGCGCCCGGAATGCTCAAAAATATCCAGCGCCAGCCCTCTCTATAGGGCGCATCAATCTGCACCTCAAAGCCCAACATATCGCGGTAAAACGCCAGCGCCCGGTCTTGGTCGCTGACCGGAATTGATTGAAAATTGATCTGAAGAATTGTCCTGACTGCCTCCGGGTTTGTGCAATGCGCCTAGCGGCCTTGGCCTGCCGGGTCATAAAATCCAACCGCTGGGCTTGACCTTCCCGTTACTGGAAGGTCTATCTAAGGTTCATCCCATTAGATGAGTCGCCCAATGTCACAAACAATCCGATTAGAAATCAATGGTCTAAGCTGCGCTGGCTGCGCCAGTAAAACTGAGCGCAGCCTTGCCGCTTTGCCAGAAACCCTTAGCGCTTATGTCAATTTCGCTTCCGCCACGGCAGTGGTTGAGACCAATGGCGCGGCCGGGCCGCTGATAGAGGCGGTAGAAAAGCTTGGATATAAGGCCATTTTGAAGACCAAAGACAGCAAGGCCGGGCCAAATGACCAAGCCGCCCAAGCAGAGATCAAGCATCTGCACCGCCAGTTGCTGATCGCCGCAGCGCTGACCCTGCCGATTTTCTTTATGGAAATGGGCGGCCATGCTTTTGGCCAGCTGCATCATTGGATCAACACGACGTTCGGCCAGCACAATGCTTGGCTGCTGCAATTTGTGCTGGCAACGGCGGTGCTCATTGGCCCGGGCCGGGTATTCTTTACCAAAGGTATCCCGGCTTTGCTGCGCGGCGCGCCAGAGATGAACAGCCTCGTCGCCTTAGGCGCAGGCTCGGCCTGGATCTATTCAACCGTGGTGCTTTTCGCCCCGGGTCTGTTGCCCGCAGACAGCCGCGCAGTCTACTTTGAGCCCGCCGCCGTCATCATCACCCTCATCCTCTTTGGCCGTTGGCTAGAGGCCCGCGCCAAGCGCCAAACCGGCACCGCCATTCGCGCCCTCTTGGACCTCGCCCCAGCCGAGGCACAGCTGGTGCGCGGCGATCAAATCATCACCGTTGATGTCGCCGACCTTTTGCCGGGCGACACTGTTTTGGTCCGGCCCGGCGCTGGGGTTCCGGCTGACGGCGTGGTCCTATCAGGCCACTCATTTGTTGATGAAGCCATGCTCACCGGCGAGCCAATTGCGTCTGAGAAGACCGAAGGTGCTGCCGTCACTGGCGGCACGGTCAACGGCCAAGGAGCGCTGCATATCAGCGTCACCGCCGCCGGGGCAGATGCGACCTTGGCCGCCATTGCCAACATGGTCGAGACCGCGCAATCGGCCCGCCTGCCGGTGCAGGATTTGGTCAATAAAATAACCTTGTGGTTCGTGCCCGCCGTGCTGGTTATCGCCGTGGTCACTGGGATCAGCTGGCTGATCTTTGGCCCCTCGCTGGCCCAAGCGCTGGTGGCAGCGGTCAGCGTGCTGATCATCGCCTGTCCCTGCGCCATGGGCCTGGCCACGCCGGCCTCTATCATGGCCGGAACCGGCCGCGCAGCGCAGCTGGGCGTGCTTTTCCGCCAAGGCGACGCATTGCAGGTTATCGCCAAGGTCACCACCGTCGCCTTTGACAAAACCGGCACGCTGACCATGGGCAAACCGTCGCTTACTGGCATTGATGCGCTCGGCGGCGACGCCGACTTGCTGCTCGCCCGCGCCGCAGCAGTTGAGCGGCTGTCAGAGCACCCGCTCGCCAGCGCCATTGTCACCGCCGCCAAAGACCTGACGCTGCCTGAGGTCACCGATTTCGCGGCTCTGCCCGGCGAAGGTCTGCGCGCTCAGGTCGACGGCGTACCGATCTTGCTCGGCACAGCGCGGATGATGGAACGGCAGGGTATCGACGGCCTAGACGCGCTACGTACCCTTGCCGATGCCGCAGGCGAGGCCGGTCAAACCCCTGTCCTTATTGCCATATCGGGCATAGCTGCCGGGTTGTTGCGTCTGGAAGACCAGATCAAACCGGGGGCCAAGCCAACGATAGACGCCTTGCACCAACGTGGCATAAAGACAGCCCTGCTCACCGGCGACATCGCCCCAGTCGCGCATTCTGTTGCCGCCAGATTGGGCATAACAAACGTTCATGCGGGCCTGTTACCCGGCCAGAAATCTGAGGCTATTGCGGCGCTGCAAACCGCAGGCGAAACCGTGGCTTTTGTCGGTGACGGTATCAACGACGCGCCCGCTTTGGCCGCCG
>JAESRD010000142.1 GCA_016764835.1 Paracoccaceae bacterium
CACGGCCGCCGAAATGGTGCGCAACTATTCCTGGCCGGGCAATGTGCGCCAGCTTGAAAACGTCATCCGCCGTCTGGTTGTCACCGCCAATGAAGAAGATATCTCCGCCGCCGAGATCGAAGTGGTGCTGGGCAATCAACCGGCAATCGAGCCTCTGCGCGGCATTGCTGAGGGCGAAAAACTCAGCGCATCGGTGGCCAGTCATCTGCGCCGATATTTTGATCTGCATGGCGGGGTTTTGCCGCCCGTGGGGCTATATCAGCGCATTTTACGCGAAGTTGAGCTGCCGCTTATCGAAATTGCGCTGGATGCGACCGGTGGTAACCAAGCTAAATGTGCTGAGTTGCTGGGCATTAACCGCAATACCTTGAGAAAAAAGATCACGGACATGGATATCCGCGTGACACGCCGCCGCAAATTGATGTAAAACCGCAACATATGCGTGTCTATCCTGCAATAGGAGCAGATCACGCGGAAAAGCAGGGAAAACCCTGCGCGGCAAGGCGGTATTCAACGTGCAACGGTCCCTGACCGGAAAGTCATTATTGCGAATTGGTCGCTGGCGTCGGCAACGGCGTATTCAAAGTGTGGCTACCTTTGGCCTTGTGCTGTTGGGGCCAGTTTTGGTGGCGTTGACCTATTTCGTGCTCGGGCCTCTGGACCAAGGCGAAAATGGCGCGCTGCTGCGTGTCGTGTTGCTGTCAGACTTCGTCTATATTCTCGTCGTTGCGGCGCTTATTTTACAACGCGTCGCGCAGATGATCGCGGCGCGGCGGGCCGGTTCTGCTGGCTCACGGCTGCATTTGCGGCTGACCTTTGTTTTCGCGCTGCTGGCGCTTATCCCGGCGGTTATCGTCGCCATATTTTCAATGCTGACAATCAATATTGGCCTCGAGGGCTGGTTCTCGGAACGGGTGCGTAACGTGCTTGGCTCGTCGCTGTCAGCTGCGGTTGCATATGGTGATGAGCATAAAGCCGAATTATCTCGCGATGCCGAAGGGTTGGCGTCGTTTCTTAATGCCGAGCGTCAACGTCGTTTCTTTATGACTAATGGTGATCTGCGCCAAGCTTTGGGGCAGGTTCAGCCGCAGATTGAACGTGGGTTAACCGAAGCCTTTATTATTGATGGCGCGGGTACAATTCGGGCGCGCGGCGCGCGGTCTTATGAGTTTGACTACGAGCAACCGAATGTTGATGATTTTGAGCTGGCATTGCGCGATGGCATCGCCATTATCGAAGACTTTAACCTGAATGAATTCAGGGCCTTAATCCCCTTGCGCAGTTTCGAAGACCATTTCTTATATGTCACGCGCACTGTTGATGGGGCGATCTTGTCATTGCTCGACGAGACCCAAGAAACCGTGGCGCTTTACGAACAGTTAGAGAAAGATCGCGGCAGGGTCTTGTTCGAATTTGGTCTGCTCTATCTCGGCTTTGCAACAATCCTCATTCTCGCCGCCGTTTGGCTGGGCCTGTGGTTTGCAGAACGTCTGTCACGGCCGGTTGGTCGGCTGGTAGCCGCGTCGCAGCGGGTTGGCGAAGGTGACCTCGATGTGCGGGTTGTCGAAGATGAGGGTGATGATGAAATTTCGCAATTAGGTACGTATTTCAATAAGATGACCACCCAACTTAAAGCACAACGCGAAGCGCTTGTTGAAAATACAAATCAGATCGAGCGGCGGCGCCGGTTGTTCGATTCAGTCTTGTCTTCGGTCACATCCGGTGTTGTTGGGCTTGACCCGGAAGGTAAGATTGCCTTCGCTAATCGCTCGGCGCAACGGCTACTTTTTACGGGCGATGAAAACGCCACCAGCGCGCCCGAGGATATGGCGCTATCAGTCGCGGTGCCCGAGTTTAGCGAAATGTTTGATGAGCTGCGTAAGGAGCAACGTGCCTCTGCTCAACAACAGATTAATATCATGCGCGGTGGTAAGCAAGAAAGCCTGCTTGTTAGAATGGCGCCGCGCCGCAATGAAGAAGAGACGCTCGAAGGCTATGTCGTTGCTTTTGATGATGTAACTGATTTGGTGAGCGCTCAACGTACTGCCGCTTGGGGCGATGTGGCCCGCCGCATAGCCCATGAAATCAAGAATCCATTAACGCCTATTCAACTTTCGGCCGAGCGCATTAAGCGCAAATTTGGAAAAGAGCTGAGCGCTGATGATGCTGAAATGCTCAGCCAAATGACGGATGTTATTATCCGTCAGACCGAGGGATTGCGGCGCATTGTTGATGAGTTTTCTCGGTTTGCCCGGATGCCAGAGCCAGAGCGCGCCGCCAATGACCTCAGCCAGCTTGTCAAAGATGCTGTACTTTTGCAGCGCGCCGGTCAGCCAAATGTTGAGATTATCGAGTTATTTGAGGCAGGTGAGTTTACCGCTGATATTGATGAGAACATGATCGGGCAGGCGCTGACAAACCTGATTAAGAACGCTGGCGAAGCTATTGAATCATATGTTGAAACTGGAGCTCCTAGTGACTTCAAGCCGATGATCAAAGTGGCGCTTTCACTTGAGAATTCTGACGCTGTGATCACAATTTCAGATAATGGTATAGGCCTGCCTGCCGACCGCGGCAGATTGTTTGAGCCTTACGTTACAACGCGAGATGCAGGCACCGGTCTGGGCTTGCCTATTGTTAAGAAAATCATCGAGGAACATGGCGGAACCCTGCAATTGGTTGATGCCGAAATATTTAGTGAGAACAAACACCACGGCGCTATGGCGGTGATCCGGCTTCCGGTTTTACCGCCAGTTTTGGCCGTGGCAAATGGGTGAGGGTACTATGAGCGATATTCTAATTACCGACGACGAACGTGACATTCGTGAGTTGATTTCGGAAATTCTGAAAGATGAGGGTTTCAGCACGCGGCTTGCCGCCAATTCCGACCAATGTATCGACGCTATTGCTGCTGAGAAACCGTCGCTGATGATCCTCGATATTTGGCTGAAAGACAGCAAAATGGATGGGATCGACATTCTCAAACATGTCAAACGGGAGCACCCGGAAATCCCGATTGTTATCATTTCGGGGCATGGCAATATTGAGATCGCCGTCGCCGCGATCAAACAAGGTGCGTACGATTTTATTGAGAAGCCGTTTAATATTGACCAGCTGATGGTGGTTATTCGCCGGGCAATGGAGATTTCAAACCTGCGACGTGAGAACCAAGAGCTTAAGCGCGGCGATACCGCACCGACTGAAATGCTTGGCGAAAGCGCATCTTTCCGGGCGTTGCGGGCGCAGCTTGATAAGGTGACAAAATCGAACGGCCGGGTAATGTTGACTGGCCAGGCCGGGTCGGGCAAGGAAGTCGCGGCGCGCTATATTCATGCAAATTCGAACCGCGCAGATGCTCCATTTATAACCGTGGCTTCGGCGTCGATTGAACCTGATCGGGTTGAAGAGGTGTTGTTTGGCCGCGAGTCGGTTGAAAAAGGTATTGAGAAAGGTCTGCTTGAGCAGGCCAATGGCGGGGTGATCTACTTTGATGAAATCGCCGATATGCCACTGGGAACACAGTCAAAAATACTGCGCGTGTTGGTTGATCAAAAATTTCAACGGGTGGGCGGCACTGACAAAGTGCAGGTCGATTTGCGGGTGATTTCGTCTTCGAACCGCGATCTCAATGCCGCGATTGAGAACGGAACTTTTCGTCAAGAGCTGTTCCATCGGTTGAATGTTGTGCCGGTTCTTGTGCCGTCGCTTGAGGCCCGGCGCGAAGATATTCCGCTTTTGGCAGAGTATTTTATTGAAATGCTCAACGCTGAACAGGGGCTGCCGCTGCGTAATCTGGCAGAAGATGCGCGCGCGCTTTTACAAACCATGCTCTGGCCGGCAATGTGCGCCAGTTGAAAAATGTGGTCGAACGGGTGCTGATATTGGGTGAGCCAAGCGGTGATATTACCGCGAAAGAATTGCCAAGCGCCGAGGAAACAGGGTCGGGCGAAGGGCGCGTTGTGCTTTCTGGCGGCTTGGCGACATTGCCACTGCGCGAGGCGCGAGAGCTGTTTGAACGCGAATATTTGCTGACCCAGATCAACCGGTTTGGCGGCAATATCAGCCGCACTGCCAGCTTTGTTGGTATGGAACGTTCAGCATTGCACCGCAAACTCAAAAGCCTCGGTGTGGTAACATCTAACAAAGCCGGCGCACGTGTGGCTTATGTAGAAGATGCCTAGTCGTTCGTAATTGCCGCTTCGTCGCAAAGCGTGTCGAGCGCTTTGCTCATTGCCTTTATATGTCTATCATGAGCCGGTGTTTCTATTGGCTGCGCTGCGGGCCCATGGCCTGTAGCGCAGATATGGCGCATGAAGAGCCGCATTACATGTTGCACACCGGGTTGGGTTACGTCTCGCCGACTGTCGTCATAATACCGACCGCGCATATGTGGGCTGGTTATTACTTCGTAAGATGGGAAATAATAACAATCTTCTAATGTTTTATGGGCTTTTTCTGCGGCAATACGTAAAACAGCTTTGGACCATGTTGTTGAAACAAAAACATGGCGGTTTTCCATTGTTGCGTTTAATGGCACAGGCGAAACAGTTAAAATGATTTTGACGTCTGGGTTCTTGGCACGGATGAAATCAAGCGCAAACTTCAGGTCGGCATAAGTTTCAACCTCGTCAAAATTTTTGAATTTTATGATTTCAGGATCATAAATACCGCCGACGATCCCCGGCGCGAGCGGGAAGATTGCGCCATCTCTACTATCTTCCCAACATTCAGTCAGGCCAAGCGTAAAAATAAACACATCCATTTCTTCAATAGCTTGCCTTATAGCAGTGAAATGTTGTGCCCTATCGGTGCGCAATTCGGCGGCACTACGAAAACCACCGGGTTGAATTTGTGGCCGGAACGGGTCAATAAGCGTGCCGTCATCGCCCAGCGGCCATTCGGATTGCAGCGGCTCAAACTCACCATATGCTCTTTGCAGTAATTGTTTAAGCTGCCTTGTCGTGTAGATATTACCGTAGCGAGCTGAAAACATGCCGTAATTGTTTTTATCAGCTATGCGGGAATGAATGAGCGGATGGGCGTTTTCCGTGATGTGGTGATTGAAACCTTTTTTCGTCAATACCCGCGCAACATGCTGGGCAAAACAGCTGCCAGCTGTAACAATCTTTTGCTCTTTGGTTATTTTGAAACTTGCCGGAGAGACCGGGTCAAACTGAATGGCTTTTGTAATACCGGGGTCTTTCTTCCAAAACTGTTTGTCTGGTAGTCCCGAATAGGGATTTTTCTTCATGCGTTGGCCCCATTCATAACTTGATCAATTTGGTCTAAAATCAACCTGCCGTATTTTGCGTTAGCATGTGTGCCGTCATCATATGAGTACGCGTCGGCGAGTAACCTGTCTTGATCCAGCGCTATTTCTGGTGGTTGAATTGTAACTTTGCTGAATTCACGTGAAAATTCACAGAAGAGTTCAAGATACAGGTCATATATCGCCCGGCGCTGTTCATTGAGCCCGATCCCTTTGTGCGCAATGTTTTGGAAAACTTCTGTTAGTTTACTATTGCTCGCGGTTTTGGTGCCTATTGGCGGCGGCGGGCAAAGAAAAATAAGTTTGGCCTTGGGGAATAGAGCTATCATTTCTCGGCCGATAGAAAATTCCCCTTTCATCGCCTGTTCTAGCGCCATTTTCATGACGGCTATTGGGATGAAGTGGCGCGTATCGTCGGGTAATATTGTCGTATTGGTCACGATCCCATAGGGTTTTTTATGTTCAAATAATGAAAATACATTATGGACATTGCCGCCAATCAGTAGCGTCAAATAGTCAGGGCTATCATTCGTCAGCTTTTCGGGCAAAACAAGTCGACCTTTGGCGTCCACCTTATCGGGTGAAGTGAATTTAGTGACAATTTCGGTATTTTTGAGTTCTTTGTCGGTGGCCGCGGCGGCCAATGCGCGTACATGGCTCATGCCGCAAATAAGACTGCTCAGCGGTCGTTTCTCTTGTTGCATAAATCTGCACTCGACCCCCTGATTTCGCAGCCGACAGGCAAGCAACGGTTGCGCCAGTGCCACGGTAGCTTATTGAGCAGATTATCGGTAGCCTACATATTTGTGCAGCAGCTCAAAAGGCAATACCGGTGCAGATACCAATTTGGGGCGCAAAGGAAAACACATGAAGGTTATCATTTGCGGAGCAGGGCAGGTGGGTTGGCAGATTGCCCGCCACCTTTCGGGTGAGCGCAACGACGTAACTGTGGTTGACGTCAACCCAGATCTGGTGCGCCGCGCCACCGATACGTTGGATGTGCAAGGCATCATCGGCCATGCCTCCTACCCCAGTGTGCTCGACCGTGCAGGCGCGCGCGACGCCGATATGATCATTGCCGCGACCCATTCTGACGAGGTGAATATGGTCACCTGTCAGGTGGCGCATTCGGTCTTTGCCATTAATCGCAAGATCGCCCGGCTGCGGGCGCAATCCTATCTTGATGTGATTTATTCCGACCTTTACCGCTCTGACCATCTGCCGATTGATGTGGTTATTAGCCCCGAACGAGAGGTGGCCGAAGCGGCACTGCAACGGTTGGCGGCCCCAGCCGCCTTTGACACAGAGAGTTTCTTTGCAGGTCAGGGCCAGCTGCTGGGCATTCATATCGATGAAGATTGCCCAGTGATCAACACGCCGCTGCGCCAGCTGACTGATCTGTTTTCAACCCTGCGCGCCATTGTCGTTGGCATCCGCCGCAAGGGGCATTTGTTTGTGCCAAATGCCGGCGATCAGATATTTGCCGATGATCAGGCCTATATCTTTACCGACCGGGCTGATGTGAACCGCACGCTTGAGATATTCGGCAAGACCCAAACCAAGCAGGACAGGGTGGTTATCATCGGCGGTGGCAATGTTGGGCTGGGCGTGGCCAAGGTGCTTGAAGCGCGCACAGACAGGGTGCGGGTCAAAGTGATTGAGCGCAACAGGGCCACGGCCGAGCAGGCGGCTGACGCGTTGGAGCGGACGATTGTGCTTAACGGTGACGGGCTTGATTCTGTGGTGTTGGAGGAGGCGGGTATTTCATCTGCCGACGCGGTTTTGGTGGTCACAGATGATGATAAAACCAACCTTCTGGCTGCGGTGCGGGCCAAAGAGCTGGGCTGCAAGATGACCATTTGTTTGGTCAATGACCCGTCACTTGTGCCGCTGATGGGGCCACTGGCGATTGACGCCTATATTAACCCGCGCGCCACCACTGTATCGTCGATCTTGCGCCATATCCGGCAGGGCCGCGTGCGCGGGGTTTATTCGATCGGTGATGCCGAGGCCGAGCTGATTGAGGCGCAGGTTCTGGGCACTTCGCCGATGGCCGGTAGCCGCATTCGCGATATCAACTTTCCCGAAGGTGTGTTGATTGGCGGTGTGCTCAAGGATGGCAAGGTGATAAAACCCACCGGCTCGACCCGTATTGAAGAGGGTGATGTGGTGGCGATCTTTTCAATGGCCGCCGATGTGCCGGAGGTCGAGCAGCTATTGCAGGTCTCGATCGACTTCTTCTAATGAACCAGAACTGGCTCGGCAGCAGCGTTAAGCCAGATGACACTGCCAAGGCGTTGCCGCTCTTTGTCTACCTCATGGGCATTGGCTCGGCGGCCATGATCATTCCGGCTGCCCATGCGCTGACGCTGGAAGACTTCGACACGTCGCGGATCTTCTTTTACGGCTGCATTTTGGGCAGTGTTTTCACATTTATCCTATCATTGGCCGCACGGGGCCATGTGCCAAAAAGCGTGCCGCGCAGCCAGCTTAGCTCGTTGTTGGGCGCATTTTTGGTGCTGCCAGCCCTGTTTGCCATGCCGTTTCAAGAGGCGGCGGGTGAGCCGCATTTCCTGAACGCATGGTTTGAGATGGTGTCTTGTTTTACCACGACAGGGGCCACGCTTTATGATGATCCGCTCCGGCTTGCGCCGTCTGTGCACCTGTGGCGGGCTTTGGTTGGCTGGATGGGTGGTTTGCTGGTCTGGGTGACCGCCGCCGCTATTTTGTCACCGATGAACCTTGGCGGGTTTGAGGTTGGAAGCACCGCGCAAGTTGCCGGGCGGTTGACCCAGTTTGCCAAACATGTCGGCCCGTCTGAGCGATTGCGCCGCCATGCTATGCGGCTGGCGCCGATCTATGTTGGCCTGACGGCGTTGCTTTGGATCGGCTTGCTGATGGCGGGTGAGCTACCGATTGTGGCGATCAGCCATGCGATGTCGGTACTAGCCACATCGGGCATATCGCCGGTTGGCGGCGTGGCTTCTGGCAGTTCGGGCCTTGTCGGCGAGGCGTTGATCTTTTGCTTCTTTATCTTTGCTATGTCGCGGCTGACCTTTAGCCGGGCTTCGTCCTCTGGCCGGCAATTTGGCTTGCTCAAAGATCCTGAAATGGCCATGGCGGCCTGGATAATCGCTGTCGTGGCAGCGCTGCTCTTTTTTCGTCATTTCATCGGGGCTGCCAATTACGAGGGCAGTGCTGGCGGCTTCATGCAAGCGCTGAGCACGTTTTGGGGTGGCTTGTTCACAGCCGCATCTTTCCTCTCTACCACCGGTTTTGAGAGCACCAGTTGGCAGGAGGCCAGCGTGTGGTCTAATCTGCAACCGGTTGGGCTTATGCTTGTCGGACTGGCGCTTATTGGCGGCGGCGTTGCCACCACAGCTGGTGGGGTCAAACTGCTGCGCAGCTATGCGCTGTACAAACATGGCCAGCGCGAGATTGAGCGCTTGATCCATCCGTCATCTATCGGAGGTGCGGGCGCGCAGGCGCGGCGGATCAGGCGTGAAGGTGCCTATATTTCATGGATATTCTTCATGTTGTTTGGCCTGTCTGTGGCCGGGGTTATGCTGATGCTGTCTTTTACCGGGGTGCAGTTCGAAACCGCCCTTGTGCTGGCGGTATCGGCGCTGTCAACCACCGGGCCATTGGCCAGTGTGGCCGGCGAATATCCGATCTCTTATTCGGGTGTGCCAGAGGCGGGGCGGGTGA
>JAESRD010000143.1 GCA_016764835.1 Paracoccaceae bacterium
AGCCGCAGCCGGTGTGGCGCGCCCAGCGTGGCGCCCGCACCGGCTGCCGCTACGCCCGCCACTGGGCCTGCCATTTCTTTTTGTTTCATTTTTCGCGAACTTGCCGTTAGCCTTGCCCCATTGATTTAGGAGCATTTGGTTATGGTCAGCGTTTTAAGCTATGTTAGCGATGTCGAAGAATTTCAGTCCGATATTGATACTGTCGACACGATTACAACCGGGCTGGGTTACAGCCTAACGGCGGCGATCAATTTCGTAAAACTCCCCGGTAACCTTGAGACGCAGCTGCGTGGCACGGCAAATGTGCTCGATCTGCCCGCCCCGGTTATTGCCGTGCTCGGGGTCATGCCATTTGGCATTGGCACCGCCATCAAAACACTCGACCGGATCGCCGACACCGCCGCCGATGTGATCGACGCGCAGGCCGATATAATGCGGGCGCTCGACCAAGCATGGGCGGTGCCGCGTACGCTTTTCCAAACCGCCTCAACACTTAACACGGTCAACCAAGCGGCGATTAACGCCGTCGATAATGTGCATGAAGAACGGGCGAAAGAGGCGCAGTTTTTGGAGGCCAGTCTTGGCGACCAAAACATAGCCGCCGAGAGCCAGCTCATTGGTAAAATGGACGCCTATAGCGCAGATGCTAATATGTGGTTTGACCAGCGCGATGCACTGCTTTCGCCCTATACTGATGCCGCTGACCTGGTGAGCGATGCGGTCAATGAGCTGGCTGCCCTCATGCCAGATCTGTCGGCGCTCACCAATATTCTCAACAGCGCCGAGGCTATTTTTCTGCCATTTAAGCAAGCGGCAGAGAGTCTCGAGGACCTGCTCTGTGTCACCATCGATCTGATCATCATTCAAATAGATGTCTGTCAAGTTCTGACCGATATTGCCAGCTTTGCCGGTTTTATCATCGATGCGGTTGAAGATCTGATCATCGGCATTCTCAACGGCTTGGGCATAGACCTGCTCGGTGGGCTCGATGATTTGCTCGACCTTATCTTGTCGCCGCTCGACCCGGTGTTTGACATTGTTGCCTCTTTGCAAACTTTGGCCCAAGACGCTGTTGATGCTGTTGCCGGGCTAACGGAGGTTTTCTCGGAGCCCTTTGACGACATTATGGATGAGCTAGAGGCGCTTGCTGGTGGCACATCGCTGTTTGAAAACCGGATTGAGGGTGATCTTGGCGGCTTTGACATTCGCAATGACACGCTCAATGGCACAGATGAAGAAGACGGTATCTTTGGTCTGGGCGGCGATGATCTGATTACCGGGCAGGGCGGGCGTGACTTTCTGTTCGGCGGTGACGGCAATGATGTGATCACCGGCTCTGGCCATGATGAGATCTATGGCGGCATCGGTAATGACAATCTGCGTGGCCTGCACGGCTTTGATATTATTGATGGTGGCGACGGTAATGACACGCTCAATGGTGGCGGCGGCGCCGATCTCATGATCGGCGGGGCGGGCGATGATGTCTATTTTGTTGACAACCTTGGCGACGAGATCCGCGAGAAGGCGGTCGACGGTTTTGATCGAATAAATTCGTCTATCTCATTGACAATAAAAGGTAATATTGAAGAGCTTAAGCTTACGGGTGACGGCAATACCGATGCCACAGGCAATAAAAACGCCAATACACTTATCGGCAATAGTGGCCGCAATGAGCTAAGCGGGTTGAATGAAGATGACGATCTGCGCGGTGGCTCTGGCAAAGATGTGCTTTACGGCGGCGGCGGCAATGACAGTGCCGATGGCGGGCAGGGCGATGACATTGTCAGCGGCGGTGACGGCTTTGACCTGCTGATGGGATCCGCTGGCAAAGACGTGCTCAAAGGTCAAAGCGGCCATGATACGCTTTTTGGCGGTGAAGGGGCCGACACGCTTTATGGCAATAACGGCAATGACACTTTGTTTGGCGGTGGCGGCGCTGACCTGCTTGATGGCGGTAAAGGCGCAGACATCCTTTTCGGCGAAGGCAATGCAGACCTGCTAATCGGCGGTGCTGGTTTTGACACGCTATTTGGCGGCGAAGCCAATGACACTTTGCAAGCTGGCAACGGCAATGACACGCTTTATGGCGGCGGCGGCGAAGATAGTTTGAGCGGAGGCAAGGGGGCAGACCGGCTATATGGCGACGGCAAAGCTGACCAGATTTACGGCAATTCTGGGTCTGACACCCTGTTTGGTGGCGACGGCGCAGATCTGCTCTATGGCCAGTCAGGCCAAGACATTCTTAAAGGCGGCGACCAAAGCGATACGCTGTTTGGCGGCGAAGATGCCGATACTCTATTTGGCAATATGGGCAATGATGTGCTCACCGGCGATGCTGGCCAAGATGTGCTTAACGGCGGCGGTGGCCATGATAATCTCGCCGGTGGCGCCGGTAATGACGAGTTTATCTTTAACAATGGCAAAGACGTTATTTATGACTTTGAAGACGATATCGATACGATCAGTATTGATGCGGTGGTCTGGGGCGGCGGGGCCAAAACCACTGCTGAGATCCTCGAACATGCGACCATCACCAGCGACGGCGCGCATTTCGTGTTTGATAGTGGTAATGAGCTGACAGTGAGGGGCGTGACTGACTTGAGCATTTTGGCGAATGATCTGAACATGCTCTAAAACACGCGCATCTTTAGCAGGCTGGCCGGGCAATTTTTGGGTTGTCCGGTTTTTTATTGGGCAACGATGTGCGGCATAAGATTTAGTATTTTAGTCAGGCTTGTATATCCGACAAAAATACTAGAGTACTGAGGCGACTCAAACCGCGGCCGCTTGGTATTGGCCCACACTAAGGACAATTTGATGAAAACTTCGTACTTTACAGCATCGGTAGCAGGGGCCGCTCTTTCGGCTCTGGCCGGCGCGTCCTTTGCCCAAGATACGGCAGCCGTTGCCACAACATATTCAAATATTGCCGCTGCCGCATTTGCGGATTCGGTAACAACCGGTCTGGTTCTGCAATCCGCAATTGACGCGCTGATCGCCGCCCCGTCAGACGACACTCTGACCGCCGCGCGCGCCGCTTGGCTGGCCAGCCGCACACCCTATATGCAAACCGAAGTGTTTCGCTTTGGCAATGCGATCGTCGATGATTGGGAAGGCAAAGTAAACGCTTGGCCGCTCGATGAGGGCCTGATCGACTATGTTGATGCTGGCTATTACTTCGGCTCCGAAGAAAATGCGGCCTCACAGCTCAACGTGGTTGCCTCGGCTTCCTTCATGCTGTCTGGCGCAGATATTGATGCCAGCGTGATCAATGCGGCCCTGCTCGAAGACGTGCTGCAAGAGGCTGACGGCAATGAAGCCAATGTGGCCACCGGCTACCACGCGATTGAGTTTCTGCTTTGGGGTCAAGACCTTATCGCCGATGCGCCGCAAGCTGGCCAGCGCCCCTACACCGACTTTGCCGTGGGCGATGACTGCACAGGTGGCAATTGCGACCGCCGCGTTGCTTATTTGAAAGCCGCGACTGACCTGCTGGTTTCCGATCTTGAATGGATGGCCGCACAATGGGTTGAGGGTGGTGAAGGCCGCGCAACCATTATGGGCGACACAGACGCCGCGATCACAGCCATGCTGACTGGCATGGGCAGCCTCGCCTTTGGTGAGCTGGCTGGTGAGCGGATTAAGCTGGGCCTGTTGTTGCACGATCCTGAAGAAGAGCATGATTGCTTCTCTGACGATACGCCAAGCAGCCATTATGGCGATATTCTTGGCATCTCTAATGTCTATCTGGGCAGCTATACCCGCATTGACGGCACTGAAGTTTCGGGCCCCGGTCTGAGCAGCCTTGTCGCCGCCGCAGACCCGGCGCTTGACGCCGTGTTCCGTGGCCAAGCCAATGCAACACTGGCCTCTGCTGACGCGCTGAAAGTCGCGGCTGCGGGTGGCATGAGCTATGACATGATGTTGCAGTCCGGCAATACCGGCGGCGGCGCGATGATCACAGCTGTGGTTGAGAACCTCGTCTCCATGTCGCATTCCATTGAGCGCATTAGCACTGTACTTGGCGCGACAGGCGTGACGATGGAGGGCAGCGATGCACTCGACGGCTCAGTTGAGGAAGTCTTTGAGTAGGTCATAGAAATACAAAAATCTTGCGGCCAAATGTGCCGCAAGAATAAAGGGTGAAATGAAAAATACATCTCTTTTCGTGAACATTCTGGCTGCTGGGATACTCCTCCCGGCAGCCATTTTTGCGCAAGATACGGCTTGGGCTGATTTGGGCCTGACCGATCTGCAACTTGATCTGTTGCCCCGGACCGATGCTGAGACGGCGCGGATTGCCGCGATCACGGCGCTGACCACGGATTTCTCCCAAGGCGAGCGGTTTGAAGGCTTGCCCGCAGGCGGGGCCACTGTGCGCGTCAGGCCCAACGCCAATGCCTTTTCTATCCCGTCTGAGAATATCGGCCTTGAGGGCCGGATGGAATTTGCGCTCGGCAATGGCTTTTTTCGCAAACTGTGGGTCTCATCCCCGGCCTCGACCATTTCGTCAGACGGGCTCGGCCCGCTATATAATGCGCGCGGCTGCCAGACCTGCCATATCAAAGATGGCCGCGGCCATCCGCCCGCGCCGGGCGAACAGGCCGTGTCGATGTTTCTGCGTTTGTCGGTTCCGGCCGAGTACCATGTGGCAATGGACGAGATCGCCGGATATATAGCCACCGCACCTGACCCGACCTATGGTGGCCAATTGCAGAACTTTACCCTGCCGGGCATTCCGGCCGAGGGGCGGATGGTGATCAGCTACGCGCCAGTGAGCGTCGCACTGTCAGACGGGCGGAGCATAGAGCTGCGCGCCCCCAGCTATAGTATTGAAAACCCCGGCTATGGCGCATTTGCCCAAGACCTGATGATTTCGCCCCGCGTCACCCCGCAAATGATCGGGCTGGGTATGCTCGAGGCCATTCCCGTGGCTGATATTTTGGCGCTTGCTGACCCGAATGATGCTGATGGTGACGGCATATCAGGTCGGCCCAATATCGTCTTATCAGACGCGCTTGGCGTACCAATGTTGGGCCGGTTTGGCTATAAAGCCGGGCAGCCGAGCGTGCTTGAGCAATCCGCCGGGGCATTTGCCGGCGATATGGGGCTAAGCAGCGCTTTGCACCCCGCGCCTGGCGGCGATTGCACCGCCAACCAGCCGCAATGTTTGGAGATGCCAAACGGCGCAGACCCGAATGACGGCGTTGAAGTCGCCATTGGTTCGCTCGATCTGGTGGCGTTTTACTCGCGTAATTTGGGCGTGCCAGCCCGGCGCGGCTTTGAAGACGAGATGGTGCTGCGCGGCAAAGAGATTTTTTATGCCGTTGGCTGTACCAGCTGTCACAACCCCAAATTTGTCACTGGCCGCACTGTTGAATCATCAGCGCAGAGCTTTCAGCTGATCTGGCCTTACACGGATATGTTGCTGCATGACATGGGCGATGGGCTTGCGGATAACCGCCCCGAAGGCCGCGCCACCGGCACTGAATGGCGCACGGCTCCGCTTTGGGGCATTGGCCTCGTGCAGCAGGTCAGCCCGCAGGCCGGGTTCTTGCATGATGGCCGCGCCCGCACGTTGCTTGAGGCCGTGCTTTGGCATGGTGGCGAGGCACAGGTTGCGCGCGATCGTGTTGTCGATATGCCTGCCGAGGACCGCGCCGCCCTAATTCAATTCTTGGAGAGTTTGTAATGAAGCGATTATTTGGTGCGGCCGCATTGGCTCTGCTGCCCTTCGCGGTGCTGGCAGACCGCTATGTTGACCGGGCGATTGATGAAGTCATTATGCCCAATTTGGCCGATTTTAGCGCAGCAACTCAGCGGCTTAGCCAAGAGGCCGCAGATGATTGCGGGCCGCAATCTGCGCCGCTACTGGCCGCATGGGGCGGTGCAATGGATGCGTGGCTGGCCGTGCAAGAGTTTCGCTTTGGCCCGCTGCAAGAGTTTGGTAGACGCGACCAGATCGCCTTTTGGCCCGATGTAAAAGGTTTTAGGCCACGGGCCTTGCACCAGGTTCTCACCGGGCGAAACACCCTGTTAGAAACACCTGAGAACATGGCCAATGAAGCAATTTCAGTGCGCGGGATCTATGCGATTGAGGCGTTGCTTTATGATCCACGGTTCAATAGCTACGGCTTGGGTGACCCGGCCTGCGACCTAATGAGGCTCATCGCCAATGATCTGCTGGTCAATGCGCAATACCTCGAAACACAGTGGCAAAATGGCTTTGCCGACACGCTCAAAACCGCAGGCGAACCGGGCAATACCCGCTATCTTTCTGTGCAAGAGGCCCGCCAAGCTTTGTTTACCGGGCTGACGGTGTCTATGCAGTTCGACATTCTTGAGCGACTCGGCCTGCCGATTGGCGAAGCCGAGCGGGCCCGGCCATTGCGCGCCGAAGGCCGGTTGTCAGAGCGCTCACAGCACAATTTGTCAGCCTCGCTGGCTGCCCATTTGCAGCTGGCCGAAACGCTTAGCGCCGATCCGGCGCAGGCCGCGCGGTTGGGCGTGGCTTTTGCCGCGCTTGAGGCCAGAATTACAGCGTTAGACGACGCTGATTTCTCCGGCGTTTCTGAACCAAACGGGCGCTTTGCCCTTACTGTTCTCGCAACAGATTACCAAGTGCTTTGGGATTTGGTTAACCGCGAGCTGGGTGCCACACTAGGCGTGCAGGTTGGACTTGCCGGTTTTGACGGTGACTGACATGCTGCCCAGCAGACGCGGGTTTATGGCCCGGCTTTTGGCCAGCTCATTCGGCGCGGCCGTGCTGCCCCAGCTGAGCTGGGCCGAGGCCGGAAACCCCGGCTATTTGGCCGCTGCACGGCACCAAGATGGCAGCTACTCCCTGTCCGGGCTCAGCGCGCAGGGTGCGACTTTGTTCACCATTGCGCTGCCCGCACGCGGCCATGCCGGGGCGGCACATCCGACCCGTGCCGAGGCGGTTGCCTTTGCCCGCCGCCCCGGAACCTACGGCATGGTTATCGACTGTGCGCGTGGTATTTTGCGCCAAGAGCTGGCTGTGCCCGCAGGCAATGTGTTTAACGGCCATGGGCTTTATCTGCAAAACGGCGCGGTTTTGGCCACCTCTGAGCAGCTCGGCACGACGAGCCAAGGCATTATCGGGCTGTGGGATGTGGCGGACGGCTACCGGCGGATTGGCGAGTTTTCCAGCGGCGGTATTGGACCGCATGAAATTCGGGCAATGCCAGATGGCCAAATTCTGGTCGCTAATGGCGGCATTGCTACCGGCGGCACAGAGGGGCGCGAAAAGCTCAATCTTGGCACCATGCGCTCAAACCTGACGCTGCTCTCAAAGGCTGGTGAAATCAGCGCTCGCTATGAGCTGCCCGACGCGCTGCGGCTGAATTCAATTCGCCATTTGGCATTGCGCGACGACGGCTTAGTTGGCTTTGCAATGCAATGGCAGGGCGACCCCGGCGCGCAGCCGCTGCTTGGCTTTTTGCGCCCCGGCGCAGCGGCGCTTGAGCTGGCCCGCGCATCAGGCGCGCACTGGCGGGCGATGGCTGGCTATGCCGGGTCGGTTGCTTTTGCTGGCGGCGGCGATGAGCTGGCGATCACGTCGCCGATTGGCGGCCGCATGCAACGGTTTGGCACTGATGGGGCTTTTATTGGCGTGGTTGAGCGGGCGCGTATCTGCGGGCTGGCCTCCTTGCCGGGCGGATATATAATGAGTGACGGGCAGGGCGGATTGCTGGCTTTGCAAGGCGGTGTGCCGGTGGCACTGTCTCTCTCTGAGCACCGATGGGATAATCACATTATCCGGCTGTAACCCGGCTCAAAACTGGAAATGCCCGTTTGACATGGGCCTTCACTTCGTCACATATTAACATGTGAATATGAATTGGAGACGGGCATGCAGCTCACAAGACGCAAAGTAATAGCCGGCGCCACAGGGTTGGCTGTCGCCGCCGCGATGCCAATGCGGGCATGGTCGCAAACAACGCTGGCGCTGCATGACGGCGCCGAGCTGATCACCATATCTGACGGCACGCTGACCTTCCCCGAGGCCTTTGTCATTGGCGATATGCCTGCTGAAGAGGCCCGCGCGATATTGCGCGCCGCTGGCGAAAACGGCCCCGAATATAAGCCTGCCTGCAATGTTACGCTGTTGCGGCGCGGCGATGAAGTTGTGCTGTTTGACACTGGTGCTGGGCCAGACTTCATGGCCTCGGCCGGGCGGCTGCCCGACGCGCTGGCCGCGGCCCAAATCGACCCCGGTGACATTACAAAAGTCGTGTTCACCCATGCGCATCCTGACCACCTTTGGGGGGTGCTTGATGATTTTGACGAGCCGATGTTTTACAATGCCCACCACATGATGGGCGCGGCTGAGCTGGCTTATTGGGCTGACCCCGACACGGCCAATACAATCGGCGATATGCGCCAAAGTTTTGCCGCCGGGGCGTCGCGCAGGCTGGGGCTGATGGACGGGTTGATCGAGCCGTTTGACGCGGGCGATCAGGTCGCACCCGGCGTTGAAGCGTTGCTTTTGCCGGGCCATACGCCGGGCCATATGGGCTTTATCATTGATGCAGGCGCGCAGGCGGCAATGATCATTGGCGACGCGGTTGGCAATCACCATCTGGGCTTTGTTCGCCCCGAATGGCAGGCCCCGGCTGACCAAGAGGGCGCGCTGGCTGCGGCGACCCGTGTGGCTTTGCTTGACCGTTTAGCAGCGGATGAGATGACAGTTATTGGCTATCATCTGCCTGCTGGCGGCATTGGCAAAGTCGCCCGCGACACTACAGGGTATGTCTATATTCCGGCGTGAATTATTCAGCAGCTAAGGGGCGGCGGGCCAGTTGGCATTCGCCCCATAGCTGACCGAGAGCTGATATCAGTGCCTCGGTATCGGCATCTGAATGCACCGGCGACGGGGTGATCCGCAGCCGCTCTGTGCCTTTTGGCACGGTCGGATAATTGATCGGCTGAATGTAGATGCCGAACTCGTCCATCAACCTGTCAGACAGTAGCCGACACTTAACCGGGTCACCGACCATAACCGGGATGATATGGCTGGGATTGTCGCGGTGTTCGATACCGGCAGCGTTCAGCGCCGTGCGTATTTGCGCCACGCGAGCCTGTTGGGCCATGCGTTCTGTGCTGCTTTGCTTTAGGTGCATCACAGCCGCACGCGCACCGGCGGCAATGGCTGGGGGCAAAGCGGTGGTGAAGATGAACCCACTGGCAAAACTGCGGATGAAATCAACCAAAGCGGCGGAGGCGGCGATGTAGCCGCCCATGACGCCAAATGCTTTGCCCAGCGTGCCCTCGATCAGCGTCAGTCGGTGCATGACGCCGAGCTGTTCGGCCAACCCGCCGCCGCGTGGGCCATACATGCCAACGGCATGGACTTCGTCGAGATAGGTCATCGCACCGTATTTATCGGCGAGGTCGCAGATCTCGGCAATGGGGGACGTGTCGCCGTCCATTGAGTAGACGCTTTCAAAGGCAATCAGTTTGGGCTGGTCTTTGGGCAAAGCGGCGAGCTTGGCCTCAAGATCGACCAAGTCGTTATGCGCCCAGATTTTATAGGGGGCTTTTGAGGCGCGAATGCCCTCGATCATGCTGGCATGATTATGCGCATCTGACAGCACAATGCAGCCGGGAATGCGCGCGGCTAAAGTGCCAAGGCTGGCCAAGTTGGAGACATAGCCGGAGGTGAAGAGAAGGGCTGCTTCTTTGCCGTGCAGGTCTGCCAGCTCGGCCTCGAGCAAGACATGCTCATGGCAGGTGCCAGAAATATTGCGTGTGCCGCCAGCGCCTGCGCCGTGCTTTTGCACCGCGTCGGTCATGGCCGCCAGAACGCTCGGGTGTTGACCCATGCCCAAATAGTCGTTTGAGCACCAAATTGTGACTTCATCTTGGCCAGCATTTAGCTGACGTGTGGCGCGTGGAAACGCGCCTTGGTGGCGGGCCAGATCGGCAAATATCCGGTAATTGCCTTCCGCCTTTAGGGCGTCGGTCTCATCGGCAAAAAAGGCTTGGTAATCCATTACGTATTAGCCGCCCGCAGCTTCGGTGGCGATTGCGTCAAGCAGGGCCTCGACCGCTTTCATCTCGCCGTCGGGCATGACCTGGTAGCCGATGGATACCGCCCCTGCTTGGTCAATCACGAAGATACCGTAGGGACAATGGGCGATATTGAGCGGGTCAATTTCCATGACTTGGCGCGACAGGACCGCCGAGCAAAACAGGAAAACATCAGCATTATCAAAGATAACCACGTCCGAGCCGACATCTTGGCCGGTGCGGGCCAACATTTCGCCAGTATGGCTAATATAGTCGATCAACAGGCCGCGCCCGATGATTGCGTTCTCTAGGCTGAAGGTTGCGTCATCAAAACTGCCGTCAAACGGATAGGTGACAGCGCCTTCGCTTTGCGCAAAGGCAAGCCCGGGTGAAAGAGCGGTGACGAGCAGGGCGGCGATGAGTGTTTTTTGCATGATGACTTCCTCTTTTTAATTGGCGATCTACTGAGCGCCGGTGACGGCGAGATAGGCAATGACGGCGTCGATCTCATCTTGTGTGCGCAGCCCGGCAAAGGCCATGCGGGTGCCGCGAATTGTGGCGCGCGGATTGGCCAAATAGGTGGACAGGGTCTCCTCGGTCCAGACCCAGCCATCATCGCCAGCGCCGGTCATGGAGCCCGAATAACGGAAACCTTCGACGCTGCCAGCGGTGCGGCCGAGCAGATTGTTGAGATGTGGGCCGGTCCGGTTGCGGGCCGTATCGCCGACTTGGTGACAGCTGCGGCACCGACGAAAGACGCCCTCGCCTGCGGTGACTAAGGCTGGGTCATAGGCGGCTTCTTCGGTGACTGGCTCTTCGGTGGCTTCTGGCTCTGCTACCGGTTCGTCAGCAGCTTGGGCGGCGGGCTCTTCTGCCGCTGGCTCCTCTGCCTCGGTGGTCTCGGTTTCTGGTGTCACGTCTAGTACGGCGGCGCGCATGGTGATCTCTACCGTTTCTTTGCAGTCGCTCATGCAGGCTTCAACGCTGAACAATGGCAGCTCAGATGTTTCGCGGTCATCGTCGTAGAAGTTGGCGGTATTGCGCATCTCAACCGTGGCGAAAGTCTCTTGGTTGAGCACAAAATCATCGCCGACAATGTCGTTGAGATAGAGCAGGTAGGCGACAATGGCGTAGGTTTCGTCGTCGGTCAGGGTTTGTGAAGCGCCAAAGGGCATGGCCCGGCCGACATAGTCGAACACGGTGGAAAGATAGGGCCAGTAGGAGCCGATGGTTTTGACAGGGTCGTCGTCTGACAGCGTGTCAAAGCCGCCCGCGAGCTGCGGCCAGCGGCCAACGGCTTCGCCAAAATCACCGTGGCACGAGGCGCATTTTTCAACAAAAACTTCTTCGCCGGTCCAGACATCGCCTTCGCCGACCGGCAGGCCTTCGCCGTCTGGGCGGATATCTGTGTTCCATGCGGCAACTTCTCCTGCCAGAGCCTCGCGGCCAATGCCGTAGCCGCCGCTGCGGGATGGCGCGCCAAGAGCGGCATGCATGGCGGGGGCGGGTTCTGCCTCTTGGGCATGGGCGGCCGAGACCACCTCTAGCCTTGCCGGGGCTGGGATATCGACAATGAACTGATCGGCCAAAAAGTAGGCACCCGCCAATGTGCCAATCGTCCCGCCCAAACCGGGCACGAGTATCTTAAGAAACTTCGACATTTTCAGCCTCGCCCTGTTCGTTCACATACCAGGTTTGGATGCCGTTATTGTGATAGATGGAGTTTTCACCGCGTATTTCACGCAGCTGGTTCTTGGTGGGCTGAACATAGCCGGTGCTGTCATGGGCGCGACTTTGTAGCAGCAGTGGGCTGCCATCCCAGTCGAACTCATAATAGAAACGGTGCATGGATTTCTCGAAGCTCGGGCCGGACATGCGGGCCTCGTGCCAGTTGGCGCCGCCATCCAGCGTGACATCAACCCGCGGGATGGTGCCGCGGCCAGACCACGCGACGCCGGTCAGCACTGTCGGGCCGGGGCCATGGGTGATTGGCGCTTGCGGCGACGGGTTGGTGATGACCGATTTGGCATCCATCACCCAAGTAAACCGCCGAGCCAAACCATTGGCCATCAGGTCGGTATATTTGGAGGTTTCTTCGCGTTGATACCAGGCCTTGTCGCCCACTTCCAAACGGCGCAGCCATTTGATCCACATATTGCCTTCCCAACCGGGAATAACCAAGCGCAGCGGATAGCCCTGCTCTACCCGCAGCGCCTCGCCGTTCATCGCAA
>JAESRD010000144.1 GCA_016764835.1 Paracoccaceae bacterium
CTGCTTGGCGGGCGCGGCGGTAATATGCTGGCCTTTGAGCTGCATGGTGGCCGCGCGGCGGCAAACACGTTTGCCCGCGCCGCATCTGGCATCTCTTTTGCGCCGACATTGGGCGATGTTGGCACAACTTTGTCACATCCTGCTTCGTCATCTCACCGCGCACTTAGCCCGCAAGAACGAGAAAAACTGAATATTAGCGAAGGTTTCTTTCGTATTTCAGCCGGTGTTGAGCCGACGGATGCCTTGGTAGATGTGCTGAAAAAAGCAGCAAAATCTGCTGAGTAGGCAACAGAATTGTGTTTTTCGAACATTCTATTTACAACTTAGAATTGCATTTCTGCCCGGCCGCACACCAAATGCAGTCATGCTGCCGTAAAGTGTGACCAAAATATTTGGATAACTACTGGTTGGTAGATTCGGTTGGCGGCGCGATTTGGAACAAATCAAAGTCGAGATCTGGTGCAACCGAGCGCACTTCTGCACGAATGACTTGCGGGTTTGGCAAGGTTTCCGACAGCGCACGGTAGCGGCCAGTATAGCCAGTCTCGGCCAGTTTTGCCGCCACATCAAGCGCATCAAATGCTGGGCACATCAGGGCTGAAATAACGATTTCCGGCTTGATTTCCTCAATAAGCGCAGGCGTTAGCTCTGATAACCCGGCAAACCGCAAACCCGGCAGAACAGGCATTTTGCGGCCTTCGCCAAGCCAGCGCTGAAGGTCGCCGACGACAAGCATCGCCTGTGCCCCGTCTTTGTCACTGCCTCCAAGCAGAGCACTTACCTCCGAAGAAGGTTTGTCGCTCTGAGGATTTGACACATTGTCGCCGGTATCTATCAAGTTCTATCCCTGTGGTTGGAACTCAATCTTAGGGCGATACCTTGGTGTTTTTAAAGTGCAAAAATTCAAGAAGTGAGTATTTGTCTCTGCGCCAGAATCATTTAGAGCAGTGCAAATGACATTTGGCCCACCATCTTCCCTGCTTAACGCTTTGCCTAACCCGGCAATGATCATCGGGCCGCAAGAACGGGTCTTGGCGATTAACCAACCGGCGATCAAGCTGTTTGGCACTGATGGCACTGACCGTCATTACATAACCGCCCTGCGCCAACCGGCCCTTTTGGATGCGGTAGAACAGGTACTGGCAAAGGGGCGCGTACAGCGCAGCCGCTACCTTGCCAGCGAGGCAGGGCGTGACACAACATGGCAGGTGCATCTGGCGCCGGTGTCACTGGCTGATGGCGCCGGGGTGATGCTGAGTTTTGAAGACATCACTGCCGTTGAAGAAGCCGGGGCCATGCGCCGCGACTTTGTTGCCAATGTCAGCCATGAGCTGCGGACCCCACTGACGGCTCTGCTGGGATTTATCGAAACCATGCGCGGCCCGGCCAAGACTGATCTGGCGGCACATGCCCGTTTCTTGGCGATTATGGCGCATGAGGCCGGGCGGATGGAACGGTTGGTTGATGACCTGCTCTCGCTCAGTCTGGTTGAGGAAAATGAGCGGGTGCGGCCGCAAGATCAGGTTGATATTTCGGCACTGATAGCGGCGGTGGTCAGCGCATTAGAGCCGGTTGCGCGCAAGTCTGAGATCACGCTTGAGCTGGAGCTTGCAGCGCCTGGCGTAATGATCGTTGGCGACGCAGAGCAGCTGCGGCAGGTGCTGAGCAACCTTATTGAGAATGCGGTAAAATACAGCAGTCTTGGATCTGGGGCTACGTCTGGATCTGGGGCAGGCCGGGTCACGGTGCGGCTCAGCGCTCCGGCAATTGAGCCCAGCCTGCGGGTTGATGCTGTGCGCATATGCGTGGTCGATTACGGCGAAGGCATTGCCCTGCATCACATATCGCGCCTGACGGAGCGGTTCTACCGGGTTGATAGCCACCGTTCACGCAAGATTGGCGGCACCGGGCTTGGCTTAGCCATTGTAAAACATATCATAAACCGTCATCGCGGCAGGCTTCAGATCAGCAGCACTATCGGCGAAGGTAGCACATTTCGGGTAATATTGCCGGTCTCGGTCAGCTGAATACCCTATGCCGGGGGCGGTTTTATAGGCGCCAAAGGCGAATAATTTTCGTCCAAAACCTATAATGTCACATTAGTTTTACACAGCCGTCACAAAAGGTTTTTGGCAGGTTCCTACCAGAACGTTAAGGCCGCTGATGAAATGCGGCCCGAAGTCTGACTACCCAGACGCCTGACTACTAGGAGAAGTAATATGTCTTTTGTCAAAGTGGCCGCCTCGACGTTGGTGCTTTCCTCATTCGCGAGCGGCCTTGCTGCACGCGACAATGTTCAGATCGCTGGCTCGTCAACTGTGCTGCCATATGCCTCAATCGTCGCCGAGTATTTTGGCGAGAATTTTGACTTCCCAACACCGGCTGTTGAATCGGGTGGCTCGTCGGCAGGGCTGGCGCGGTTCTGCGAAGGCATCGGCGAAAACATGATCGACATCGCCAATGCGTCCCGGGCGATCAAGGCGACTGAGATTGCTGTTTGCGCCGCCAACGGCGTGACCGAGATCATCGAAGTTCGGATCGGTTATGACGGCATTGTCTTCGCCTCTGACCTGAACGGCCCGTCCTTTGCCTTCACCCCGTCGCATTGGTTTAACGCGCTGTCGCCGCAGGTGATGGTCGGCGGCGCATTGGTCGATAACCCATATACAAACTGGTCGCAGATTGATCCTGACCTGCCTGACCAGGAGATTGCCGCCTTCATTCCGGGCACCAAACACGGCACCCGCGAAGTGTTCGAAGACAAGGTGCTGACGAACGGCTGTGAGGCCACTGGCGCCCTGGACGCGCTGATCGCTGAACTGGGTGAGGATGCTGGCGAGGACGCCTGCATCGCTGTGCGCACTGACGGTGTCTCTATCGACATTGACGGCGACTATACCGAGACGCTGGCCCGCGTTGACGCCAACCCAAATGGCATTGGTGTCTTTGGTCTGGCATTTTATGAGAACAACACTGATCGGCTACAAACGGCCACCATGTCTGGCATTGAGCCAAATGTGGAAACAATATCAACCGGTACCTACCCGGTCTCTCGGCCTTTGTTCTTCTATATCAAGGCGGCACATATCGGCGTGATCCCCGGTCTTAAAGAATATGCCGAATTCTTTATCTCTGATGATATGGCCGGCGAAGATGGCCCCTTGGCCGAATACGGGCTGGTCTCCGATCCGGCGCTGGAAGAAACCCAGATGATCGTCGCCGACGAAATCATCATGACCGACATGTAACTGCTTTTGCCGGGGGGCGGTCTGCTGCCCCCCGGCATTTCACTTTTAGCTTACGATAGGCGCGCAATGTCTGCTTTCTGGCTTCTTGTTATCCTTCTTGTCTTATCCGCTCTGGGCTTTGTACTTGGCCGCCGCCATGCCTTGGCGCAGGTTGCGGGCAATCAGCGGTTGCTGCACTCACAGCCGTTGTTTTATGGCTGGCACGTGGCGCTGCTGGCGCTGGTGCCATCTGTGCTTTTGCTTGGGTTTTGGCTGGTGGCGCAGCCGCTGCTTGTCAACCGGGCGGTGCAGCCGATGATGACCAGCATGGCTGAGATCGGCAGCGGCGCAATGGGGCTGGCCATGTCAGATGTGCACCGGGTCGCCACTGGCCTTGATCTGGCCATTGGCGGCGGCGCGCTGAGCGGCGATGCAGCACTACAGCTTAACACCCAAGACACAGATATCCGCGCGCTACTCGCCGAGCACGGCACTGCCGTTGGCACAGATGTATCACCCGAGACGCTGGCCGCCGCGCAACGCTACCGGGCGCTGAACGCGCGTGGCGCGGCGCTGATGACGCTGCTTTGCCTTGGCCTCGCACTTGCCGGGGGCGCACTGGCGCTGGCCCGTACCAAGCCAGAGTTTCGCGCGCGCAATCTGGTGGAGCAGGGCGTCAAAATGTTGCTCATCGCCGCCGCCATGGTGGCGATCCTGACCACGCTTGGCATTATCCTATCGCTGATATTCAACACGTTGAAATTCTTTGGCCTTTACGCGGCTTCCGATTTCTTCCTCGGCACGGTTTGGAGCCCCAGCTTTGGTGGCGGCTCGCAGCTTGGGATTATGCCACTGATCTGGGGCACGCTGTATATCTCGACCATTGCTCTGGCCGTGGCCGTACCAATCGGGCTGTTCGCCGCAATCTATCTGTCCGAATATGCAGGCCCCAAAATGCGCGCCTTTGCCAAGCCAATGCTCGAAGTTTTGGCCGGTATTCCGACAATCGTCTACGGTCTCTTCGCGCTGCTGACTGTCGGGCCAATGCTGGTTTCGTTCTTTGGTGATGGCGGCACATTGGGGGTCGAATGGATGCGCGGCGGCACCGCCGTTATGACCGCGGGGCTGGTCATGGGCATCATGCTGATCCCGTTCGTCTCGTCACTGTCAGATGACATTATCAACGCCGTGCCGCAGAGCCTGCGTGACGGCTCCTATGCGCTCGGCTCGACCAAGTCTGAGACCATCAAACAAGTTGTGCTACCCGCGGCCTTGCCCGGTATTGTTGGGGCGATCTTGCTGGCTGCAAGCAGGGCAATTGGCGAGACCATGATCGTGGTCATGGGGGCAGGGGCCGCGGCCCGGCTGTCGATGAACCCCTTCGACGCCATGACCACCGTGACCGCCAAGATCGTCAGCCAGCTGACTGGCGACGCTGATTTCTCATCTCCCGAGGCTTTGGTCGCCTTCTCGCTGGCGCTGACATTGTTTGCGCTGACGCTGGTACTTAACATCTTTGCCCTGTGGATCGTCCGCAAATATCGGGAACAATATGAATGACTGATATCATCAAAACGTCACTTCTGGCGCCCGATGCCCGCACCCAACGCCGCAACGCGGCTGAGCACCGGTTTCGCATCTATGGCATGGTCGCCGTTGGGCTGGGCATGGTGTTTCTTGTGGCTTTGCTTTGGGCAATCGTCTCCAATGGCACCGGCGCCTTCACCCAAACCTATGTCACGCTCAACGTCCATCTTTTGGAAGAAAAGCTAGACCCTGAAGGCACCCGAGACCCGGCTGAAATTGCCTCTGTGACCACCTTTGGTTATGGTGGGTTGATCGATGCGGCCATGGTTGGCCTTATTGAAGAACAAGGCATCCAAACCGACATTCGCCCCAAAAAACTCGACCAGATATTGTCGTCAGGTGCCGCGGCCCAAATCCGCCGTTTTGTGCTCGATCACCCTGAGATGATCGGCCAGGATGTTGAGTTTCGGCTACTGGCCTCGTCGCGGGCTGATGGCTATCTAAAAGGTCGCGTCACCCGCGAAAGTCTGGCCCGCGACAAGAACATGTCGCGGGAGCATCTCGACCTGCTCGACAATCTGATCGAGGCGGGCATTGTTGAACGTGTGTTCAATATGGCGTTTATTACCGGCGCTGATGCCTCGGAATCGCGCCCCGAACAGGCCGGGATCGGCGTGTCGATGATCGGCTCGTTCTACATGATGCTGGTTGTGCTGCTTTGCGCTTTACCGCTCGGCGTCGCGGCCGCACTTTACCTCGAAGAATTCGCGCCAAAGAACTGGTTTACGGACATTTTGGAGGTCAATATCTCCAACCTTGCCGCCGTGCCGTCGATTGTCTTTGGCATATTGGGGCTGGCGGCGTTCATCCAGTTTGCGCATTTGCCGCAATCGGCGCCGATCGTCGGCGGGCTGGTGCTGACGCTGATGACATTGCCACGGATAATCATTCCGGCGCGGGCCGCTCTTGGCGCCGTGCCGCCATCAATCCGCGAGGCAGCATTGGGTGTGGGCGCATCACGCAACCAATGTGTGTTTCACCATGTCTTACCGCTGGCGATGCCCGGCATTTTGACCGGGATCATTATTGGCATGGCCCAGGCTCTGGGCGAAACCGCGCCGTTGTTGCTAATCGGCATGGTCGGCTTTATCGCCGCCAATCGGCCAGATGGCATTGCCTCTGGTCTGCTCGACCCAAACTCGGCCATGCCCGCCCAGATATACGAATGGGCAAAGCGCGCTGATCCGGCTTATATTGAACGGGCATGGGGCGGGATTATCGTCTTGCTTGTCTGTCTAATGGTGATGAATATTATCGCGGTGATCTTGCGCCGCCGCTTTGAACGCCGCTGGTAGGATTGGAATTCAACATGAACAATATGCGCATAACGGAAACCGCTGTGACAAAAAAACCCGCGAAAATTACTGCCAAAAATGTGCAGGTCTATTATGGCGATAATCACGCCATCAAGGACGTGAATGTCGAAATTGAAGACAATACAGTCACCGCATTTATTGGCCCATCTGGCTGCGGCAAATCTACGTTTTTGCGCTGCATGAACCGGATGAATGACACGATTGCCATTTGCCGGGTTGAGGGCGATATCACCATTGATGGTGAGGACATTTATGACCCACGGGTGGACCCGGTGCAGCTGCGGGCCAAGGTCGGCATGGTGTTTCAAAAGCCCAACCCGTTCCCAAAGTCGATCTATGATAATGTGGCCTATGGTCCGCGTATTCACGGGTTGGCGGGCAACAAGGCTGAGCTTGATGAGATCGTTGAGAAAGCGTTGCGTCGGGGGGCTATATGGGACGAAGTCAAGGACCGGTTGGCAGCCCCCGGCACCGGGCTTTCGGGTGGCCAACAGCAACGTCTGTGCATTGCGCGGGCCATTGCCACTGAGCCAGAAGTACTGCTGATGGATGAGCCATGCTCGGCGCTTGACCCGATTGCCACCGCGCAAGTTGAAGAGCTGATCGACGAGTTGCGTGCCAGCTATAGTGTTGTAATCGTTACACACTCTATGCAGCAAGCCGCCCGCGTCAGCCAACGAACAGCGTTCTTCCATCTCGGCCATTTGGTCGAATTTGGCGACACGGCCAAGATTTTTACCAACCCTGAAGACCCGCGCACGGAAAGCTATATTTCCGGCCGGATCGGTTAAGGAGTACCGCATGAGTGACCAACATATCGCCTCAGCTTACGACCGTGAACTTGAAGCGCTTCAGGCGCTGATCATCAAAATGGGCGGGCTTGTCGAAGAGGCAATTCTTGATGGCGCGCGCGCGTTGCAACGGCGCGACAAAGAGCTGGCCGAGCAAGTGCGCAAACGCGACAAAGCGATTGATGCGCTTGAGGTGCGGGTCAATGAAGAGGCGGCGCAGCTGATTGCTTTGCGCGCGCCAGTGTCGAAAGACCTGCGCATTATCCTGTCAGTATTACGACTGGCCGGCAACCTTGAGCGGCTGGGCGATTATGCCAAAAATATTGCCAAACGCACAAGCGTTTTGGTTGAAATGCCAAGCATGAGCGGCTCTGACGTGACCCTGCGGCGCATGGCCCGTGACGTGCAGAGCATGCTCAAAGACACGCTCGATGCCTTCATTCAGCGCGACGAAAAACTTGCCGCCGAAATCATCTTGCGTGACCAAGATGTTGACCAAATGTACAATTCTCTATTTCGCGAATATCTGACATTCATGATGGAAGATCAGCGCAATATCACCGCCTGTATGCACCTGCATTTCATCGCCAAAAACATTGAGCGGATGGGGGATCTTGTGACCAATATGTCAGAACAGATCATCTATCTGACCACTGGTTCGATGCCCGAAGAAGAGCGGCCAAAAAGCGATGTGACCGCCTACATGACTTCGCCGGAGGCCTAGGGTGAAACACCAAACTCAGCCACATGTGCTCGTGGTCGAAGACGAGCCAGCGCAATGCGAAGTGCTGCGTTATAACCTTGAAGCCGAGGGCTACCGGGTCAGCGTGGCTGAAACCGGCGACGAGGCTTTGCTGATGGTCCATGAAGACAGGCCCGACGTTATTGTGCTTGATTGGATGCTGCCTTCGGTTTCGGGCATTGAGATTTGTCGCCAGATTAAGGCCCGCAAAGACACGCGTGATATTGCGATCATCATGCTCTCGGCCCGGTCGCAAGAAGATGACAAAGTCCGCGGGCTTGAGACCGGGGCTGACGACTATGTTGTCAAACCTTACGCAGTGGCTGAGTTGATGGCGCGGCTGCGTACACAGCTGCGCCGGGTGCGGCCATCCTCTGTTGGGCAGGAGCTATCATACCAAGATATAATACTAAATTCGGAGACTCATCGGGTTAAGCGAGGCGATGAATTGCTCAAGCTTGGGCCAACTGAGTTCCGGCTTTTGTCAACATTGATGGAAAAGCCTGGCCGGGTTTGGAGCCGTGAGCAGTTGCTTGATCGGGTATGGGGTCGCGATATTTATGTCGATACCCGCACTGTTGATGTGCATGTTGGACGGCTGCGCAAAGTGCTGACCAAGCATGGCGGCGCTGACCCTGTGCGCACGGTGCGCGGCGCGGGCTATGCGCTCGGTTAGGCCGGTGTGACTCGTTGTTTGATCCCAAAGCTTGATGGTCCAATCTATTCGTTGGAATAGAAGGAAGCACTATGGGACAAATACGTCTCGGTTGCGCCACGTACTGTTACCCGGCAGGGCATTCAAAGAATGCCTGAGAGGGCACGCA
>JAESRD010000145.1 GCA_016764835.1 Paracoccaceae bacterium
GGGCCGCGTCTTCGGTTTGCTCGGTCAGCCCAGCCTCGCGCGCGGCCAAGTTTTCGGCGGCGGAACGGGCAGCATCGGCGGCTGTGGCCAGCTTGGCACCGTGGCCCCGGTCTGCCTTTTGCAACTCTTGCTCTTCAACATTAAGCGCGGCAAGGGTTTCTTTGGCATCGGCGTTCAGCGTCGCTTCCCGCTCCAGGTCACGCTCGATCTGCTCGATCCGGGCGGTCAACGTCTTTATGGCTGCGGTTGCGCGGGCCTCTTCGGCGGCCAGCGCGTCCTTTTCATGGCCAAGCCTTTGGGCGACGGCAGCGGCCACGGCCTCTTCTTCGCGCAAGGCAGGCAAAGCTGTTTCCACATCTGTGCGCGCTGTGGCGGCGCGCGCAGCAGCGCCTTCGGCTTGGGCCGCGGCAACGGCCCGCTCTTTCAGATCAGCCCCGGCGACAATACTGGCCTCTTGCGCCTCGCGCCACCGGCGCAACAACAGCTGCCCTTCGGCTAAGCGCAAGTCAGTGCCAATAATACGGTAGCGCGCCGCCGCCTTGGCTTGGCGGGCCAGTGAGCTGAGTTGGGCGGCGAGGCTTTCGAGCACATCGTCAAGCCGCAGCAGGTTTTGGTCGGCACCGTTGAGCTTCAGCTCAGCCTCATGGCGGCGCTGGTACAGGCCCGAAATACCGGCCGCCTCTTCCAATATCCGCCGCCGCGCTGACGGTTTGGCGCTGATCAGCGCTGCAATCTGGCCTTGGCGCACCAGAGCGGGCGAATGCGCGCCAGTCGAGGCATCGGCAAACAGCATCTGCACATCGCGGGCGCGCACATCATTACCAGCCGCTTTATAGGCCGACCCTGCGTCGCGGGTGATCCGCCGGGTGATCTCAATGGTATCTTCGTCGTTAAACCCGGCCGGGGCGAGCCGCTCAGAATTATCAATCAACAGCGACACTTCGGCGAAGTTGCGCGCCGGGCGGCTGGCGGTGCCGGCAAAGATCACGTCTTCCATGCCGCCGCCGCGCATGGCGGTGGGCCGGGTTTCGCCCATGACCCAACGCAAAGCCTCAAGCAGGTTTGACTTGCCACAGCCGTTTGGGCCGACCACGCCGGTCAGACCATCAGAGATGATCAGATCCGCCGGATCAACGAAACTCTTAAACCCATTTAGCCGAAGCCGCGAAAACCGCATAGCCTGCCTGTTTTTCCTTTTTGCCGATCTTGATATTGGCCCGCCGGATGGGGCTAAGTCAACGCAAGTGCCCACCATCTGGGTTGTTGGGGCGGGTTATCCACAAGATATTGCATTTCTGCGCCGGTCTCAGCCTATTGGTAATTTGCCACAGCGTCGCTTCCTGCTCTTTTTGCGGCGAATCTGGCTTGACGCAGACCGCCCCGGCAAAGCACAAAGGCCGGGCAAGGTTCCCCATATGCGGCGCAAAGCGCCACGGGGATGAAACTGGGAATGCGGACGGGTCGATCCAAACAGGAGACCCCAGACCGCAGCCGCCCCCGCGACTGTACGCGGATCGCGCCCTTCCATATGCCACTGAGCCAATGCTCGGGAAGGCGGAGGAGCGCAATGATCTGCAAGCCAGGAGACCGGCCTCGCATGACGTGAAACCCAAATCCCCGTCGGGTGTGACGGGACAGGAGAACAGATATGAATACGCAAACACTTAGCACAACACGCAGCGATACCGGTCTGCTGCCGATTGCCTTCGCTCTTTTCCTCGGCGCTGGCCTGATCTTTGTCGCGGGCTTTGCCCATGCGCATACAATCCATGATGTGGCCCATGACCAACGCCACGCTATCGCTTTTCCCTGCCACTAAATTCTAGCGCTTCCTGAGCGCTGGTTATGCGACCGGTCTGCGGGCCGGATCGCGGGCGCTTTGCTGTGGCAAAAAGGCTTATACAATGACCAAACATCTGATGACCTGCGCCTTGTTCGCAGGGCTGGCTGCGGGTGCGCTTGCCGTGCTTTTGCAGCTGACGTTTATTACTCCGTTGCTGTTCGAGGGCGAGCTGTTCGAGACCGGCGCGCGGGTTCACTTCGCCAATGGAGTGGCCGAATCCCCCGCTGGCGCGCCGCCAGTCTGGGGCGAAATCAGCCGCCATCTTGGCACATTTGGCATGAACCTGATCTCCTATACCGGCTTTGCCTTCTTGCTCGTCGCGGGCTTTGCGCTGGCTGAGCGCAGCGGCCACGAGGTGACGGCGCGCAAAGGTGCCATCTGGGGGCTGGCCGGGTTCATTGCCGTCAACCTCGCCCCTGCCTTTGGCCTGCCGCCAGAGCTGCCCGGCACCATTGCCGCAGAGCTGGGCGCGCGCCAAACTTGGTGGGTTGGCTGCGTGCTGGCCACCATCGCCGGGCTGGCCGCCTTGGGGTTTGGCCGCAGCCCGGTGATCATCGCCGCTGGCATGGTGCTTATCGCTCTGCCGCAGATCATTGGCGCGCCGCATATCGGCACCTATTTTGGTGTCGCCCCGCCTGAGCTGGCCTCGCATTTTGTCACCCGCTCCTTGGGTGTCGCGGCGATGAGCTGGACGTTACTGGGCACGATCGCTGGCGGGCTTTGGGCGAACAAACGCGCCTAGGCCGGAACACAGCCCCTAGCCAAATGTCTATCCCGGAATACGGCCAACAAGACAATACCGCAGCGCCCCACATGACCGGGCATCTTCAATAATCCCGCCGGGCGCTGCGGCATAAAGACGGGCAAAGGCGGCGAGTTCCTCCGCCTGCGCCACCACATCAACCCCGGCAAAAAGATAGGCCGCCTTGCCCTCTTCGCGCACAGATACACTCACCGGCCGGTCGCAGATATTCATGCAATCGGTCACGGCCACTTCGGCCAGCCCAACCACATACGGGCGCAGCATAGCCGCCGCTTCTTCGGCGCCTTTTGCGCAGCCACCGCATATCGTCATTCGGGCCGTCATGGTCTTTCCTTTCTCGCGCCTCAGGTCATACTGAGCGCGCCTAACACATCGGAGCCATCCATGCCCGCCAAAATCCCTGCAACAATTGTCACCGGCTTTCTTGGCGCTGGCAAGACCACGCTGATCCGCCACATGCTGCAAAATGCCGGCGGCCGCCGTATTGCCCTGATCATCAATGAATTTGGCGATCTTGGTGTTGATGGCGAGATCCTCAAGGGCTGTGGCGACGAGACTTGCCGGGCCGAAGACATTGTCGAGCTGTCCAATGGCTGTATCTGTTGCACCGTGGCCGATGATTTTCTGCCAACCATGGAGGCGCTGCTGGCGCGCGACCCGGCCCCCGACCATATCGTGATCGAGACTTCCGGCCTCGCTTTGCCCCAGCCGCTGCTGCGCGCCTTCTCGTGGCCCGGCATCGCTACGCGGGTCACGGTTGACGGTGTGGTCACGCTGGTGGATGGCAAAGCCGCCGCCGAGGGCCGCTTTGCTCATGATGTCGCCGCCGTAGATGCTCAGCGCAAAGCTGATGAAGGGCTCAACCACGAGACCCCACTGTCTGAGTTGTTTGAAGATCAGCTGGCCTGCGCCGATATGATCGTGATCAACAAAGCCGATCTGCTAAGTGAGGCTGAGGCCACAGCTCTCACCGCCAAGCTAGAGGCAGGCAGCCGCAAAGGCGTGCAAATCTTGCGCGCAACCCATGGGGTGCTCCCAGTTGAGGTTCTGCTCGGCCAAGGCGCTGGCGCTGAGGGTAACATGGAGGGCCGCGACGAGGTGCATCACCATGACGACGACGATCACCATCACCACCACGGCCATGACGCATTCGAAAGCTTTGTCGTTGAACGCGGTGAAATCGCCGACCCAGCCGCCTTTGCAACCCAAGTCGCAGACATCATCAACGCCCATGACATCCTGCGCCTCAAAGGCTTCGTCGCCGTGGCAAACAAACCCATGCGGCTTACTATCCAAGCCGTCGGCCCGCGCATTGACACTTATTTTGACCGCCCGTTCGGCGCGGACCCGCGCAGCACAAGGCTCGTGGTCATCGGCCAAGCCGGGTTAGACCAAGCCGCCATCACCGCGGCCCTGCAAGCATGATAGAGGTCGTGCTCGAAAGCCCACACAGCCCCGCCGCCGCCGCACTGCTCAGCCAAAGCCACGCTTTGATGCAGGAAATGTTCCCCCCAGAGGAGAACAACTTCCTGTCGCTGGATGAGCTGACAGCCCCCGGAATCAGGTTCTTCATCGCCCGCGAAGGCAGTGAGACCCTCGGCACTGGTGCGCTGGCCATCCGCAAGGGATACGGCGAAATAAAGTCAATGTTCACCGCCCCCAGCGCCCGCGGCAAAGGGGTCGCCGACGCGCTGCTGACGCGCATCATCACTGAAGCCCACGCCCAAAATCTACCGCATCTGCGGCTTGAGACCGGCCCCGGCCTCGACGCCGCCCACCGGCTCTATGCCCGCCACGGCTTCACCCCCTGCGGCCCGTTTGGCAGCTATCAGCCCAGCCCGGGCAGCATCTTTTTCGAGTGAGCACTCTAAAATGCACCTAATCGCCGCCACAGCGGGCGACATTGAAGACGGCGCGCCGCCGGTTGACCTTGGCCAATCCCCCGCCGATATCGTCGTCCTTTCCGCCGCCGATACTGAGCTGGCAGCCCTCTCGGTTGCCCGTGCCGAGATGGACAATCCGCCGCCCCTGCGCCTCGCCAACCTCATGCATTTGCGCCACCCGATGGCGGTCGATATGCATCTCGACAATTGCGCAGGCCAAGCCAAGCTTGTCATTGCCCGCGTGCTCGGCGGCATGGGCTATTGGCGCTACGGCATGGCGCAATATTCGGCCCGGCCGGCGGCGGCTGGCATCCCGTTTGTCGCCCTGCCCGGCGATGACAAGCCCGACGATGAGCTGCGCGCGCTCTCCACCGTATCAGACACCGATTACCAAGCTTTGTGGTCCTACCTGACCGAGGGCGGCCCGGCCAATGCCGCCGGTTTCCTGACATATGCGGCAGCCATGCTCACCGATGCCGAGCGCCCGCCCGCCGCCCGGCCGCTGCTCAAAGCGGGCCTTTACTGGCCCGGCATGACCACGCCTGATCTGGCCGCCTTGCGCCAACATTGGACCATCGGCGCGCCCGTCATTCCGGTTGTTTTCTACCGCGCCCTCACCCTCAGCGCCGGCCTCGCCCCCATAGACCGCCTGACCCGCGCCCTGCTGCGCGAAGGTCTCAACCCAATGCCTATTTTTGTCGCCTCGCTCAAAGACCCGGTCTCCGCCGCCACGCTCGACGCGCTGCTCACCCAAGCCCCGCCCAGCGTCATTCTCAACGCCACCTCCTTTGCCGCCGGATCGTTGCATAGTGGCGAAGGCTCCGCCAACCCGCTCAGCGCCGCCTCAGCCTGCGAATCTCCAGTCTTTCAAATCGTTTTAAGCTCCGGCACCGAAGCCAGTTGGGCGCAAGGCACTACCGGTTTATCACCCCGCGAAATCGCCATGAATGTCGCCCTGCCCGAGGTCGATGGCCGTATTTTATCGCGCGCAATCGCCTTCAAGGACGAGGCATATTTCGACGAGGCCACCGAATGCCCCATCGCCATCTGGCGACCCCAAGGTGACCGCATAAGCTTCGTCGCCGAGCTGACCCGCCGCTGGGCCAGCTTGCGCAATACCGACAATAGCGCCTGCAAAACCGCGCTGATCCTCGCCAATTACCCCAACAAAGACGGGCGTTTAGCCAATGGTGTCGGCCTCGACACCCCGGCCTCGCTGGCCCACCTCCTCGGCCTGATGCAGGCCGAAGGCTACGACATAACCGACGCCCCGCAAGACAGCGCCGCGATCATGACCATGCTCATGGCTGGCCCAACCAATTGGCTGACCGACCGTGCCGACCGGACCGGCGGCGAGACCCTGCCGCTCGCCCTCTACAATGCCTATTTCAAAGCCCTGCCCTTCGAGGCCCGCCAAGAAATAACCGAGCGCTGGGGCGCGCCAGAAGATGACCCCTTCGTCGCCGACGACAAATTCGCCCTGTCGCTGCACAAGTTCGGCAACACAATCATCGGCCTGCAACCCGCCCGCGGCTATAATGTCGACCCCGAAGCCACCTATCACGACCCCGCCCTCGTGCCGCCACACCACTACTTGGCCTTCTACTTCTGGCTGCGCCATCACTGGGGCGCGCAGGCGATCGTTCACTTGGGCAAACATGGCAACCTCGAATGGCTGCCCGGCAAAGCACTGGCCCTATCAAACCTGTGTTGGCCCGAAATCACCCTCGGCCCCATGCCGCATCTCTATCCGTTTATCGTCAACGATCCCGGCGAAGGCACCCAAGCCAAACGCCGCGCCCAAGCGGTGATCATCGACCACCTGACCCCGCCGCTGACACGCGCCGAAACCTATGGGCCATTGGCCGATCTCGAAGCCTTGGTAGACGAATATTATGAGGCATCCAGCCTCGACCCGGCCCGCGCCGCGCATCTGGCAACCCAGATCCTCGACCTCGCCGCATCGACAGGCATCGCCGAAGATGCGGGCCTGACCGGGGCCGAAGACCTGACCACGCTTGACGCATGGCTCTGCGAAATCAAAGAAGCGCAAATCCGCGACGGATTGCACATTTTTGGCCTCTCGCCGACAGGCCGCCAAGAACGCGACCTGACCCTCGCCCTCGCCCGCCTGCCGCGTGGCAAATTAGACGCCGACGCCTCGCTCATCCGCGCGCTGGCCGATGACCTCGGCCTCGATTTCGACCCGCTCAGCGCCGACCTCCCTACCAAGTGGACAGGCCCGCGCCCCGCCGCGCTGACCGGCCCCACAACATGGCGCTCAACCGGCGATACAGTTGAGCGGCTAGAGCTGCTCTCGCAACGCTTGCTCGACAGCGAGGCGGACCCGCAGGGGGCGAAGAGCGCCGCCGTCCTCACCCAAATCGCTCAGTCTTTACGCCCCAAAGTCGCGGCCTCTGGCCCGGCCGAAGGGGCAGCCTTGCTCACGGCGCTCAGCGGCCGCGCCATCGCCCCCGGCCCGTCCGGCGCACC
>JAESRD010000146.1 GCA_016764835.1 Paracoccaceae bacterium
CGCCGCGTGCCAAGTCGAGCCGCTGGTCAACTCAGACCGCTCAATGAGCATAACGTCAGACCAGCCAAGCCGTGTCAGATGAAACAGCACCGATGCGCCGACAACGCCGCCCCCGATAACCGCGACCCGTGTGTGTTCTGTCATGATGTCCCCCTGATCATTGGTATCAGCATTGTTGGTTTCAACATGGCAAGCGCCAGCCGCGCAATGTTGCACATTGACGACATATCATGTCGCCAACGTGCTCTGCCTGATGGGCCGCTGAGTTTAAGGAATAATCCGCGTGTATTTTGTGCCTTCAACAGTTGCGCCAATGCGCAAACCGGTTTGGCCAAAGACAATCGCAATCACCGGTGACAGCGACGTTGTGGTCGCGGCACGAAACATCTCGCCTTGGTCGGTGATGACATATTCAACATCAGCGCCAACGGCCCAGCCGTCTGAGGCGCGAAATTCCAGCAGCGCGTCTTGGGTCATGAAGAACAGCACATGGCTATATTGCTGCGCGCCAATTTGAATGCCCGCACTGGCGGCGGCGGCGGAATAATAGTCAACCGTGCTTTGGCCAACTTTGAGCGCGCCGCGCCCATAAGAGCCGCCAAAACCAAGGCCGACTTCGGTGACCAATGGCATGACCAGTAGCCCAGCGGCTTGATCGGCCAAGTTTTGTGTGCCCGGATAGGTGCTATACATATGGTTCAGCGCACGGTCGACACGGGCGTCGATTGTGGCACCACCATTGCCGCCAATGCCATTGCCGCAGGCCGCGAGCCCGCCCATTGCACAAAGGGACAGAAGGGTCGAACGTCGGGTGAGTGTCTTCATTGAAATGCTCATACTGCCTAGGGGTGGCCTTGTATCCGGCCGATTACTGGCCACTATAGCTGGTATCGCCCGGGCTGTCACGCAATGCGGTTAATGGCCCCCGAGGGTCAGCAAGTATCAGCCGTTTAGCAGTTTGGCGGCCATTGGCGCAAAGTAAGTCAGCACCCCGTCACAGCCAGCGCGTTTAAAACAGGTCAGTGCCTCAAGCACGGTTTGCTCGGCCGGCAAATAGCCCGCAGCAAAGGCGGCCTGCATCATCGAATATTCGCCTGACACTTGGTAGGCAAAGACTGGCGCGCCAGTCTCGTCCTTAGCCCGGCGGCAAATATCGAGATAGGGCATGCCGGGTTTAACCATGACCATATCCGCGCCTTCGGCGAGGTCTCGTTTAATATGGCGCATGGCCTCGTCACTATTGGCCGGGTCAATCTGATAGGTCTTTTTGTCGCCGCTCAGCGCCGCCGTCGCCCCCACAGCATCGCGAAACGGCCCATAAAAGCACGAGGCATATTTGGCCGCATAAGACATGATCGACACATGCCGGTAGCCGGAATTCTCTAGCGCCCCACGAATAGCGCCAATCCGCCCGTCCATCATATCTGACGGGCCCAAAATATCCGCCCCAGCCTCGGCCTGCGCCAAAGCCATGCGCACAAGCGCCGTTACGGTCTCATCATTGAGGATCTCGCCACCGACGACAAAACCGTCATGGCCGTTAATATTATAGGGGTCGAGCGCGATATCTGTCATCACCGCCATTTCAGGCACGGCGTCTTTAATCGCGCGAATGGCGCGGTTGGTCAGATTGTCAGGGTTCCACGCCTCGGCGCAGTCAATCGAGCGCTCGGCCATATTAGTATAGGGAAACAGGCAAATCGCCGGAATGCCCAAAGCATGCGCCTCCTTCGCCGCCGCCGCTACACGGTCAACGCTAAGCCGCGACACGCCGGGCATGGCCTCAACCGGCATGGTCACATCCTTGCCCGCCATCACGAAAATCGGCCAGATCAGATCAGCCGGGGTGATAATGCTTTGCCGCACCATCGCCCGCAAAGCAGGGGTGCGGCGCAAACGGCGCAAACGGGCGGCGGGAAACGGTGCAGGGGGCAGGGTCATCGGGGGCCTCATTCGCCAAAAAGTCACTATTCATCGGTCGCACGGATTTGATCGGGTCTCAAGCCTCGCAATTGCCGCAAGCCGGGGTTAGGGTCCGCCAACACAAAGCAGATGCGGAAGAATATTGTGGATTGGACAGATACACTTTTTGAATTGATCGATATGCGGTCATTCTCCAGTCTTTGGTATTGGGTGGCGTTGGCTGTTGCTTGGTCAACGGCCAGCCATTGGATACTCGGCGTGCCGTTTGACATGATCACACGGGCGCGCCGCCATGAGGGCCAAGCGCAGATCGATCTTGAAGACATCACCCGGATCAATATCAACAGGTTGTTGATGATCGGCCGGGTATCGGGGCTATGGCTGCTGGGCTTTGTCGCCTTTGCCCATACTGCGCTGCTGCTCTTGGCGTTCTGGTACTGGGTCGAGCTGGCCCAAGCGGTTGAGCTGATCGCCTTGCCGATGACGTTTGTGGGCTTTCTTAGCCTCGCCGCCGCGCGCGGCATAGAGCAAGACACGCTTGAAGGTGAGGCCCTGCGCCGGCGTCTGATGCGCCACAGGTTCTGGGTGCAACTCATTGGTATGTTGGCCATTTTCGTCACGGCAATGTTCGGCATGTATCAAAACTTTGTCTTCGCGCCGGGCTTTGGTTTCTAATCTACGCGATATTTGTATCCCCTCTAGTTAGTGGCAATCCCCATGTCCAACGCATCACATATTACGATAAGCGGCGCGCCTGAGGGCTATGACGCTAAGTTGCTTTTGGCCGAGCTTGGCAAAAATGACGGCCCGATCTTGCATGTCGCCCGTGATGATAAACGTGTGGCGGCAATGGCCGCGGCTTTGGCTTTCTTTGACCCAAAAGTGCCGGTGTTTCAGTTCCCCGGCTGGGACTGTTTGCCCTATGACCGTGTCTCGCCCCAGCCCGATATTTCGGCCGCGCGCATGGCGATGCTGGCCGCCCTCGTGCATAATATGCCCGAAAAGTTTATCCTGCTGACCACGCTCAACGCCGCGACCCAGCGAGTGCCAGCGCGGGCCTTGCTCAAAAATGCGGCGTTTTCGGCCACAGTCGGCAACCACATTGACGAAGAGGCGTTGCGCGGCTTTTTGGTCCGCATGGGCTACAGCCAGTCAGCCACGGTGATGGAGCCGGGCGATTACGCCATTCGTGGCGGTATTATCGACATCTATCCGCCCGGCCAAAACGGCCCGGTTCGGCTAGACCTGTTCGGCGATACGCTCGACGGCGCTCGCCGGTTTGACCCGGCCAACCAGCGCACGGTTGAAAAGCTCAAAATGATCGAGCTGGCCCCGGTTTGCGAGGTGATCCTCGACGACACTGCCATTACCCGGTTTCGCCAAAACTACCGTATAGAGTTTGGCGCGGCGGGCACGGATGACGCACTTTATGAGGCAGTCAGTGCCGGGCGCAAACATCAAGGGATGGAACATTGGCTCGGCCTGTTTCAGACCAATCTTGAGACATTGTTCGACTATTTGCCCAATGCCACAATCACGCTGGATGAGCAAAATACGCCTGCGCGGCTGGCCCGTTGGGAGTCGATCCAAGACCAATACGGCACACGCCAACATGCGCTAAAGCAGAAAAAGGGCATGCTCGACAGTGTCTACAAACCGGCGCCGCCCGGTTTGCTTTATCTGTCTGATGAAGATTGGGAAGCGGCGATAGCCAAACGCCGCGTGCTCAGCCTCTCGGTGCATAAACAAGCGCTAGGGCCGGGTGTAACCGATGCAGGCGGCAAAATCGGCCGTAACTTTGCGCCAGAGCGACAGCAAGAAAAGATAAATCTTTTCATGGCTCTGGCCGATCATGTTCAGCCTAAGCTTCAGGATTTACCTGTTGTTATTGCTTCTTACTCGCTCGGTGCGCGCGAGCGGCTCAAAGGCTTACTGGAAGATGAAGGTTTACATAATGCAACCTTGGCCGACAACCTCAGCCAGATTGGCAAGAGCGGCCTCTATCTTGTTGTTTGGCCGCTAGAAAGCGGCTTTGAAGCGCCCGGTCTAATTGTCGTATCCGAGCAAGATGTGCTCGGTGACAGGCTAATAAGACAGAGCAAACGCAAGCGCCGAGCGAAGAATTTCTTAACAGAAGCGCAGAACCTGTCGCCCGGCGATTTGGTGGTTCATGTCGATCATGGTGTTGGCCGCTATTTGGGGCTTGAGGTGGTGAGTGCCGCCGGAGCCGCACATGAATGCCTAGCACTTGAATATGCTGACAGTACAAAGCTTTACCTGCCAGTTGAGAATATTGAGCTGCTGTCAAAATTTGGCCATGACACTGGTCTGCTCGACCGTTTGGGCGGCGGCGCTTGGCAGGCCAAAAAGGCAAAGCTCAAAGAGCGTATCCGCGAGATTGCCGAGCGGCTTATCCGGGTTGCCGCCGAGCGGGCCCTGCGCCGCGCCCCGGCGATGGCGCCAATGGAAGGCCTTTGGGAACAGTTCCTTGCCCGCTTTCCTTACCAAGAAACCGAAGATCAAGCCCAAGCGATCGATGATGTGCTTGCCGATCTTGATAGTGGCCGGCCGATGGACCGGCTGATCTGCGGCGATGTTGGCTTTGGCAAAACCGAAGTGGCCATTCGCGCCGCCTTTGTTGCCGCCGCCGCTGGCGTGCAGGTCGCCGTTGTCGCCCCGACGACACTGCTGGCCCGCCAGCATTACAAAGGTTTCGCGGAGCGGTTCCGGGGCTTTCCGATTAATGTCGCTCCGCTGTCGCGCTTTGTTAGCACGCGTGACGCTAATCTGACCCGCGAAGGGTTGGCCAAAGGCCAGATCGATATCGCCATCGGCACCCATGCGTTATTGGCCAAGGGTGTCAAGTTCAAGAATCTCGGCCTGCTGATCATTGACGAAGAGCAGCATTTTGGCGTGCAGCATAAAGAGCGGCTCAAGCAGATGCGCACCGATATTCACGCGCTGACGCTGACGGCGACGCCGATCCCGCGTACCTTGCAGCTGTCACTATCGGGCGTGCGCGATCTGTCGATCATCGGCACGCCGCCGGTTGACCGGCTGGCCATCCGTACCTTTGTTTCTGAGTTCGATACGATCACCATTCGCGAGGCGCTGCTGCGGGAGCATTACCGTGGCGGGCAGAGCTTTTTCGTCGTGCCGCGCATCAGCGACTTGGCCGAGATCGAAGACTGGCTGAAGCGCGAAGTGCCCGAAGTGACGTATGTTATGGCCAGCGGACAGATGCCGCCCGGCGCGCTCGACGATAAAATGAACGCGTTTTACGACGGCAAATTTGACGTGCTTTTGGCGACAACAATCGTGGAGAGTGGCTTGGATATACCGGCCGCCAATACCATGATCGTCTACCGGTCTGACATGTTTGGGCTGGCGCAACTCTACCAGATTAGGGGCCGGGTTGGCCGCTCAAAAACCCGCGCCTATGCTTACTTAACCACCAAGCCGCGCCAGAAACTAACCCCTCAAGCCGAGAAACGGCTACGCGTTTTGGGCTCGCTTGATAGTCTGGGCGCCGGCTTCACGCTGGCCAGCCAAGATCTCGATATTCGCGGCGCCGGTAACCTGCTGGGCGAAGAACAGTCAGGGCAAATGCGCGAAGTCGGCTATGAGCTGTACCAGCAAATGTTGGAAGAAGAGATTGCCCGCATTCGCTCTGGCGAGGCCGAAGGGCTGACCGATCATGGCCAATGGGCGCCGCAGCTGAACCTTGGCGTGCCGGTGCTGATCCCGGAAAATTATGTACCTGATCTTGATGTCCGGCTTGGGCTATACCGCCGCCTGTCAGACCTTGGCACCAAGGTTGAACTTGAAGGTTTTGCCGCCGAGCTGATTGACCGTTTTGGCAGCCTGCCTAAAGAGGTCAACATGTTGCTGACCGTTGTGCGGATAAAAGCCATGTGCAAACGCGCCGGGATTGCCAAGCTTGATGCTGGGCCGAAGGGTGCTACCATCATGTTCCACAACGATAAATTCGCCTCACCCAAAGGGTTGGTTGAGTTTATTGGCGATCAAAATGGCCGCGCTCGGGTCAAGGACAACAAGATTGTCATTCGCCGCGATTGGGAGCGTGAGATCGATAAAATCCGCGGTGCCTTTGGCATTGCCCGCGATTTGGCGGGTAAATTGAAAGAGGCGCGGGCGGCTAGCAAAAATAGTTAAAATGTGTTAATCTTGGTTAACATTTAGCAACTATTGGTGTGCTGATGCGACGTTTTGCGGGCTCTATATTTTTGATTTGTCTGGCCATGCCCGCCTTGCCATTGGTCGATGCCGTGCTTGACGTTGACGGCGTGCCAAACAATGCCGCCCCCGTCACGCTTGACCATCCGTTCTTTGCGCCGTTTTTGCAGGCCCAAAGTTACACCTGCCAAAATGCGACCTGTAGCCAAATCAGCAGCTGCGAAGAGGCCTGTTATAAGCTTGTGGTTTGTGGCCATCGGCGGCGCGACGGCGACAATGATGGCATTCCCTGTGAGAACCTATGCTCACGGCGCTGCCCGCGCTAACCTGCGCGGGCAAAATGTACATGGGGCCGCGGTTTAGTCTTCGGCGACCGGTTCAACGGTCGAGCGCATAAGCTGCCAGGCAAGAAACGAGCAGAGGGCAGTGGCGATCAGTAGCGGCACTGGTGTGCCATTGAAACTTTGGCCTATCGGAATGGCCAGAATGACGCCAAATATGGTTGAGAGCGCGGCAATAACTGAAGAGGCTAAACCTGCAATATGGCCCATCGGTTGCAAGGCCAAAGCCGTCAGATTGCCAAATGTAAGCCCGACAGTGAAGAAGACCGACACTGACCAGAAGAACCATAGCGGGAACGCTGCCCAAGCAGGCACCATGCCAAATTGCAACAGGGCCAAAAAGCCAGCAGCCATAGCGAATTGCGTGCCAAAGGCAATGACCACCAAACGCCGCATGCCGACACGGGTCACCAGATACGCGTTAAGCACCGTGCCGCTGCCAGCGATCACGGCTGAGGCGGCAAACCAAAGTGGAAAGCTATCGGCTTTGCCGTAAACATCAGCATAGATCGGTTGGGTTGAGGTTATGAGGCCCATCATCTGCGCCGTGCCGAGGGTCATTGCCGCTGTGTAGATCATCACCACTTTGTTGCGCAGAACTTCGCCAGCGGCTGTGGCAAGAGTGTTAATCCGCAACGGGCGGCGGTCTTGTACGGCAAGTGTTTCGGGCTGACGCAGGCTGAGCCATGAGCCGCCAATCAGAGAAAACACGATGAAGGCAACAAAGATCGCCCGCCATCCGGCCAGATCAATGATCAGCACGCCGATAGAGGGGGCGACGGCCGGAACGATCATGAAAATGGTCATGATGAACGAGGTGATCTGCGCCATACGCCGGCCTTCAAACAGGTCGCGTGTCATGGCAAGGGTGACGATGCGTGGACAGGCAGCGCCAAGTCCTTGGACAAGCCGCGCCACCAATAACATGGTCAAATCTTGTGCCAAAATAGCCATAATTGCACCGATAATGAAGATGCCCATGCCAAACAGGATAACCGGCTTGCGGCCCACAGCGTCTGAGATGGGCCCGGCAATCAGCGTGCCCAGCCCCATGCCAAACATAAAGGACAAGATGACCAATTGGGCGCGGTTCTCAGCCTCGGGTGAAAGTTCGGCGGCAATTTGAGGCAACGCGGGCAACATCGCGTCTATCGAGAAGGCTAATGTTGCAAAAAGTATAGCCGCCATGGCGATGAATTCGGGGAGGGAACGGAAACGTTGGTCCACTAATGTACCTGCTCTTGCTGTGTGCGAATGTCTTCGATTACCCGCGCCCATAGTTCGGGCGGCTGGGCGCCGGGCACAGCATGTTGTTGATTTATTATGAAAGTTGGCACCGAGTTTATGCCCCTGCGCCGTGCCTCTGCATCGGCTTTGCGGATGTCATCAAGATCAATATCGCCGTCCAAAAGCTGTGCAACTGCGGCGCGGTCCATGCCTGCCGCCTGGGCGATATCGGCCAGAACACTGGTCTCGCCAATGTCTCTGCCATCTATGAAATAGGCGGTAAAAAGCGCGTCTACCACCGTGGATTGGCAATCTTCAACGCCCGCCTCGGCACCGGCCCAGCTGATAAGCCGGTGGGCATTTAGCGTATTGGGGGTGCGGATGATATTGGCAAAATTTACGACCACACCGGCAGCCTCGGCGGCGGTCTCAATGGCACCGTAAATCCGCTGCGCGCCCTCAGGCCCGCCAAATTTTGCCTCCAGATAGGCTTTGCGCCCGACGCCTTCGGGCAGCATGTCAGGGTTCAGTTGAAACGGCCGCCAAAAGATTTCAAACGGTGTGCCACCTGCGGCTTTGAGCGCCCGGTCGAGATGGGTCTTGCCAATATAGCACCACGGGCAAATTGGATCAGAATAGATATCAAGCCGGACCATTTTCCGCCTCCCATTTTTCTTTTAGCTGTCGCCGTTGGACCTTGTTATTTGCCCCACGCGGCAACGCATCAATGCGCGTAAAAAGACGCGGACATTTATAGCGCGCCAGCCGTTGGGCAAGAAACGCGCCCAATTCAGTTTTAGTTAAATTTTCGGGCCCGACCCAAAAGACAGCAATAATGCTGGCATCCGTTTTGACGTTTAGCTCTACGGCTGCAGATTCTTCGACACCGGGGTGCTGACATAGTGCCTCTTCAATCTCCAAAGGTGCAACCCTGTATCCGCCTGCATTCATCATATCATCGGCCCGGCCAAGATATTTGATCGCGCCGTCGGGTAAAACCAACCCCCGATCCCCCGTTAAGAACCAGTCGCCGCTAAACTTAGCCTCGGTCTCGGCCGGACGGCCAAGATAGCCCAGCATCAGCCCCGGATCACTGCGGTGAACGGCTATGATGCCTTCATTGGCAGGCACGCCCCCTTCAATAAGCGCCATGCGGCGGCCCGGTTGCGGATAGCCGAGCGTGTCTTTTGGCGCGGGTCTGTCAGGTGCACCTGACAGAAATGTCGAGCATTCGGACAGCCCATAAGCCTCGTGCAGCGCCGTGCCCGTGGCGGCCTGCCAGCGGCTACGTAAATTGTCTGACAGCTTTTCACCGGCGGAAAGCCCGTGCCGCAGCTGCGGTAGCTTTGGCACCGGGCCGCGCAACATTTTTCGGTAAACCCCTGGTGCAGCGGCAAAAATAGTCGCTTTATGTCGGTCCAGAAGCCCCGGCAGCGCCTCGGGTGGTGTGCCCGGCTGGGCAATAAGCGCCGTGGCGCCAATGGCCCAAGGGTCCATCAGCCCGGTGCCGAGCGTATAGGTCCAGTTAAACGCGCCCGCATGCAGTACACGGTCATTTTCAACCAATCCGTACCAGCCTTGCCACATCATCCGCCGCGCCCAAATGGCCCGGTGCGCATGCACCACCGCACGCGGCTGCCCCGACGTGCCGGACGTATAAACGATATAGGCCGGGCGCTCGGGCGCGCCCATTTCGGCGCGTTGCTGGCTGGGCAGCTGTTTCATTTCGGCCAAGGCGGTCTCATTTATCACCGGGACGTGCACGCTGGGCAGAGCCAGATGGGCGCTGGCAACAATAAGAGCCGGCGCGGTCTCATCAATGATATTGGCGATCTCGGGCGGTGTTAGCATTGAGGAAGCCGCAATCGGCACCAGCCCGGCGGCTATTGCGCCCAAGAAGGTAATCGGGAAATTGGCCGTATTATCGAGCCGCATCAACAGCCGCGCGCCGGGCTGCGCACCCGTCGCCCGCAGCCCTGCGGCCACGCCGTAAACCTGTGCGCGCAACGCGCCGTAACTCCATGTCTGATCATGACCATCAGCCGCCGCCAAAACCAGCGCGCATTTGTTGTCATGCTGCCCACTGGCCGCCAGAACATAGCCCGCCAGGTTAAAACTGCGCGGGCAGGGGTCATCATAAGATGAGGTAGAAAACTGTGATTGAACCATGCTCCACCGCTAGCCCTCAAGACCAGCAGTTGCAAGCCACCACCGCGCGGCCCTATACCCCAGCCTATGTCTGACACTGATCCCAAATCGCTGATCCGCATTGCCCGTGAAAACGGCGAACAGGAAGTGGCAAATCCGCTCGACCTTGGTGCACGGGTCCGCGCCCTGCGCAAATCACGCAATTGGACGCTGGAACAGGCGGCAGCACAGGCCGGTTTGGCCCGATCAACCATGTCAAAGATTGAAAATGGTCAGATGTCACCGACTTATGATGCGCTCAAAAAGCTGGCGATTGGGCTGGAGATCACTATACCGCAGCTGTTTACGGCGCCGGCTTCGGGCCAGTTGACTGGCCGGATGATCACCACCACCAGCGGCAGCGGCACGGCGCATCTGACGGCGACATATGAGCATGAATTGCTGGCCGAAGGGCTGACACAAAAGAAAATGTTGCCCTACCGCGCCCGTATTCGTGCGCGCGCTTTTGAAGAATTTGACGGCTGGGTCCGCCATGACGGCGAGGAATTCTTGTATATTCTGACAGGCACGGTGCGGCTCTATACTGAGTTTTATGAGCCCGCAGAGCTGGCCCGTGGCGACAGCGCCTATTATGACGCGACGATGGGCCATAATCTGATCTCAACCAGCGTTGAGGATGCGATGATCCTTTGGGTTACATCGCTGGGTTAGGGTTATTCCTCATCATCGCCGTCAAAGGTGAAGCTATTGTCTTCGCCATCTTCAACGCCTGACAACCATTCGGTGATCTCGTCTTCAGCGTCCTGCGCCCCAAGCGCTTCGACCTCGCACAGATAGGTGGCAAAGGTTTCGCGGTCGCCGTCAATCTCTTCGACCCGGTCGTCTTGCATGCTCGGCCAGCGGGCAAGGATTTGTGGCGTGAAGGAGAGCCAATTTTGTTCAATAGCAGCCCAGTCCATGAGACGCCCTTATAGGTAAAGGCCGGGCACAACACCCGGCCCTGTTTGTTAAATGATAATGGCCGCAGCCGTGGTGATGACGCCGCAGCCTGACAGACCAAATGCTGTCAGCAGGGCGAGGGCGGTAAGCTTTGCTTTATTCATCCTGCCACCATACATCCGGCATCCAGCCGGGCCAATCACCAAATAGCGGGATTGTCTCGGCGTGATGCAGATCATTAGCATAGGCTAGGCGCGACAGGTTCCACTGATAGATCGGAATGACATAGCGGCCAGAGGTCAACACGCGGTCAAGCGCGCGGGCGGCGGCAATGAAGTCTGGCTGGCTCTCGGATGTCAGCAGATGGTTGATCATCGCATCAATCGCCGGGTTTGACGCGCCCATCAGGTTGCGCCCCCCCGTATCGACCTGAACTTGGCCAAAATACAGGTATTGCTCATTGCCGGGGCTGAGCGATAGGCCGCGCCGGTAATAGGTCATGTCAAAATCATTGGCCCGTGTGCGCTCAGTAAACTGGGCGCTGTCAATTTGCGAAATTGTGGCATCTACCCCGATCCGCGCCAATGATTGCACATACATATCGGCAATGGTCTGGATCTCGCTAGCACCGTTGCTCAGCAGGATTTCAAAGGTGAACGGCTGGCCAGCCGCATTGGTCAGCACACCGTCTTGAACCTCCCAACCGGCCTCAGACATCAACGCCAAGGCGCGGCCAGTGCCAGCGCGGTTGCGCTCTGATCCGTCAGAAGCGGGCAGGGTGTAGCCCTCAAGCGCGCCGGGCAGCAGATCGCCCTCCACTGCGCTCAAGAATTCAAGCACGCGGCCTTCTGCCGGACCGTGGCTCATGCCCAGCGGTGAGTTCGAGAAATACGAATCAATCCGGGGCTGTTGGCTGCCGGTCATCGCCTCATTGATGAACTCAAAGTTGAAGACCGAGAGCATGGCTTCGCGCACCCGCCAGTCAGCAAACACGGCGTGGCGTGTGTTCATAACAAAGCCGGTCATGCCGGTCGGGCGCGAATGTGAGAAGACCTCGGTAACGGTGTCACCAGCCTCAATGCGTGGGAAATTATACTGGCTTTCCCAACGGGCGACGTTGAACTCACGGGTGAAGTTCACATCGCCAATTTTGACGGCTTCAAAGGCGGCGGTCTCGTCGCCAAAGAACTCGATCCGCACTTCATCAAGCACATGGGTGCCGGTGCGAAACGGCACCACGCCGGTGCCCCAATAGTCTGGGTTGCGCTCAAATGAAATATAGCGGCCCGCCTCATAGCTGCCGATTGTGTAGGGCGATGAGGTGATGGGGACATGGTCAAAGCCGCCGCTTTCGGCAAAATCGACACCCTCCCATTGGGCCTTTTGCAAGATCGGCCGCAAACCGGCGATCAGGGCGAGTTCGCGGTCTGTTGTGTTGAAGTTGAAGCGCACCGAGCGGTCGCCGGTCTGTTCCATGCTTTCAACTTTGGCCCAAAAGCCAGCATAGCGGCCGTGGCCCTGCGTGCCCAAAGTCTCATACGACCACATCACGTCTTCAACCGTGACCGGGCTGCCATCAGAGAATCGGGCCTCTGGGCGCAGGGTAAACTCGACCCATTCGCGGTCAGGCCCGGTCTCGATTGTCTCGGCTAATATGCCGTAAAGCGAGAAGGGTTCATCAAGTGAACGGCCCATCAGGCTCTCTGAAATCATATAGCGCAACTGCCACGGAACCGAGCCTTTGCGGATGAACGGATTGAGGCTGTCAAAGCTGCCAACATTGGCCTGAACCAAGGTTCCACCATAAGGCGCGTCGGGGTTGGCATAGGGCAGTGACACAAAATCAGGTGGTAGGGCGGGGTCGCCATACATAGCTATGCCATAGCTCGGCTCAGACTGCGCTATAGTTGCGGCAAGGCTTAACCCGGCGGCAAACTGCAAAACGCGTCCCATTTTTGCAAAAAACACTGGTCTCATTTTGGTGACAATCCCTCTGTTCGCATGATGTGTTAAACGAAAGACTAATCGGGCATTCGTGTATTATCAAACTTTTAGCTTGGAGACGGGCGCTAGATTGCCTATAAGCTCCTTACTGCTCGATAGGTTTCTTGCCTGTATGAAACCTGCCTCAATAACTTTACGCCCGCCTTGTGCGGGCGTTTTTTTTGGCGCATTTTTTCGCTCAAATCCCTGCTGTGTTAACCTTTGGAGAGGCTTGCTCAGCGCGGGCCGGGCATGGCTAAGTAGGCCAACGGGCAGCAATTCTTCAAATCAGAGCGATTCGCAATGGGATGGCGGGCTAGGTTACTGCGGCGATTGCGCTGTAGAATTTAGCCGCTGGGGCATTTATGCTGCGCGGCAATACCTAGATCACCCAAATACCGGACCCTAGCCAAAAGGCAGATGTAAATGAATCTCAACGGCAAAACCGCGATCGTCACTGGCTCAAATTCTGGCATTGGCCTTGGCGTGGCCACAGCTTTGGCGCAGGCCGGGGCTGATGTGGTGCTCAACTCGTTTACTGACAATAAGGCCGACCATGATCTGGCGGCAAAACTGGCCAGCGAAACGGGCAGCAATGTGCGCTATATCAGTGCCGATATGTCAAACGGGGCGGCCGCGCGCGGACTGATAGAGCAGGCCGGGGCCTGCGATATTTTGGTCAATAATGCTGGCATCCAGCATGTCGCCCCGGTAGATGAATTCCCCATTGAAAAATGGGACGCTATTTTGGCGATCAACCTGTCATCGGCCTTTCATACCACGGCTGTGGCTTTGCCAATGATGCGCGCGCGCGGCTGGGGCCGGGTGATCAACATTGCCTCGGCCCATGGGCTGACGGCATCACCGTATAAATCGGCCTATATCGCCGCCAAACACGGCATTGTCGGGCTGACCAAAACCGTGGCGTTAGAAACCGCGCGCGAGCCGATTACAGCCAACGCGATCTGTCCGGGCTATGTGCTGACACCGCTGGTCGAGGCGCAAATTCCGGCGACGATGAAGGAATATGGGTTGGACCGCGAAAGCGTAATCCGCGACGTGATGCTGGCGCGGCAACCGTCAAAAGAGTTTGTCACAGTGGAGCAGCTGGGGGGTACGGCATTGTACCTGTGTTCTGATGCGGCAGCGCAGGTGACCGGCACCACGATCAGCATTGA
>JAESRD010000147.1 GCA_016764835.1 Paracoccaceae bacterium
GCCGCGTTTAGCGTCGCCGCCCCCGGCGCGCGGGTATTGGCGCTGCGGCCCACCGCCTCGCTCGCCCCGTCGGTTGCTGGCTGGGACAAACGCTACCACAGCCACCGCAGGCTCGATTTCACGAGCAGATACGGCTACGCGCCTGACATGGTCGAAGCCGCCGACGCCGCCTATGTGGTGTTCGATCCGCTTTATCCGCCAGATGCCATGCATGCAGCGCTGTTCCACCGGCCCAATGTGACCGCCCTGCCCGTGCGTCAAGCCGGAGTGCGGATTGAGCAGTTGATGGATATGATGCAGATCACCTCGCCGATTATCGAAGAAGCTATGATCGGCGACCTAACCCCGGTTAGCTTTGCCAACCATTGGCGCGCGCGGCGTCAAAACCTGCCCTATCTGCGCACCCTGCTCAAACGGCTTGAAGTCAGTGAGCGACACGGGTTGTCAGCACTGCTGTGCCGCCACGGGCTAGAGACCCGCGACGCGCCGCTTTACCAGCGCAGGCTTGATGAGCTGGCCGAATTGGCCCCCACGCAAAGCGAGTAGCCCCCCCCGACCAGCCGCCTTGCCAGCATACCTATTTAGTTGTGCGCTCCAGCGAGATTGGCGTGGTCGAGTTGCGCTCATCCCCGTCAAACTGGTTCGACAAGATGATCGCCGTTCCGACAGCTGGCAAATAAACATAGCTGAGCGACAGGCCGCCATCAACGCCCCAATCATAGCGCAGATCAACGCCGACGGTCTCATATACACAGCCCGACAGCTCCATGTCGTCGGTCTCATAAAAGCGCACTGAGGTCACCTCATTGCGCCGCCCACCATCGGCAAAAACATTGACCGATGCGCCTTCCCAGCTCAGGCCGGGCAGCGGGTCTGGCAAGCGCGCCGGATCAATTTGAAACTCAATATCAAGCCGGGTGCCGGGCACTTCCTGACCATTGCCGTCAAGTTCATATTCCTGAACAAAATAGACCCCGCGATGGGCACGAAAGAACATAGGCGGCGCGCCATCATCATAATGCTCTTCAAGCCGCAAATAGCCGTCGCTCAGACGGCGGACTTTGGTGTAGTCGCCCGCGCTAAAGCGCACAGTTACGCCGCGGGTCAGATCGGCATCGGTCAAACATTGGGCCTGCGCCCCGCCCACCATTGCCATACTGGCCAAAGCACCAAAAACGATGTTCCGCATAATCTTACTCCCAAATAACCTTATCGCTTCACAGCTCAATTTAACTGTTCCGCTTAAGGCAAAACCATTAGCCCCCGTTGCGCGTGTCAACATCGCCGCGCATTGCGGCTAAAACACGGGGGCCAAAATACCCAACCGCGCCGCCCAGAATAAGTGAAGCACCAGCGTTTTTGCCGAGCAACATAAGGACGACAGCCGCGCCAAACATTGCTGCCATAAACGCCAGCAAACGCAGCTCGCCCGGCTCAAGCCGTATTTTTGACTGCAGCGCCTGCGCCAGCGGCCGCGCGACCGGAGCCTCTAGGTGAGGCGTCAGGAAACCGGCAATAGCGGCAATTATAAAGCTTAACATCTTCGGTTCTCCAAAAACTCGGGCTGCCTAGATTATTGCCGCGCAGGCCGCGCCGGGCAAGGGCTTTTAGCCATAAGCCAGGCCAATGGGGCGGCTTTGCCCGGCAAATGGCACCAAATCAGCCAGAGTTTGGCCCTGAAGCCCGCAAAGCCAATATTCTGCTACCGCCCGCTATGGCCATAGATAACGCAGCCGTGTAAATTGACCAAATCATAACAGCTTCAAAGAAGTGGCCCATGCCCAAAAAGAACCTGACCAGCCTAATCATGCAGCGTCCCGGCGACTGGCACCTGCACTTGCGTGACGGCGCGATGATGAAGGCCGTTGTGGCCCAAACAGCGGCTCATTTTGGCCGCGCTGTTATTATGCCAAACCTCGTGCCCCCCGTGGTCACCGCCGCGCAAGCCGTGGCGTACAAGGCGCGCATCATGAGCGCCCTGCCTGAGGGCAGCGACTTTACCCCGCTGATGACCCTGTATCTGACCGAAGAGACCGACCCCGAAGATGTTGCAAAGGCTTTTGCCGATGGCATAGCGGCGGCGGTAAAGCTCTACCCGGCCGGGGCCACAACCAATTCGGCCTCCGGCGTGCAAGACTTCAAAAAAGTAGCCCCCGTGCTGCGCAAAATGGCCAAAATAGGCATGCCGCTTTGTATTCACGGCGAGGTGACAGACCCGTCCGTGGATATCTTTGACCGCGAAGCCGTGTTCATTGACAAAGTGCTTAAACCTTTGCGCAAGCGCCACCCCGATTTGCGGGTGGTTATGGAACATATTACCACCCAACGGGCGGTTGATTATGTGCGCGACAATCACAAGAACCTCGCCGCCACCATCACCACGCATCACTTGATTATCAACCGCAACCACATCCTCGCCGGTGGCCTCAAACCACACTATTATTGCCTGCCCGTCGCCAAACGTGAGCAGCACAGGGTGGCGCTGGTTGAGGCGGCCATTTCGGGCGACAAACGGTTCTTTCTTGGCACCGATTCTGCACCCCATACTGACGCCAACAAACTGCAAGCCTGCGGCTGCGCTGGCATCTATTCTGCCCCTGTGACCATGGCCTGCTTGGCCGAAGTATTTGACGCCAGCGGCAGGCTCGACCGGCTCGAGGCCTTTGCCGCCATTAACGGCCCGCGCTTCTACCGGCTGGCCCCAGACACCGCCAAGATCACCCTGACCAAAGGCGCGCCCTACCGGCCGCCTGCCAGTTTAGAGACACCAGACGGCCCCGTGACAATCTTTGATCCCGGCTTTGAGCTGCATTGGCAGATCACGGCCTAGCCCCCTTTTTTTCCCAAATGAGAACCAGCAATGATCCCCAGCGCCTTCCCACCAAAAGACGAAATCGCCCGCCTTACCGCCCAGATGCTACTCGACTGCGGCGCGGTCAACTTTAACGCCGCCGAGCCCTATACGCTGGCCAGCGGCAAACGCGCGCCAACCTATGTTGATTGCCGCAGGCTGATTTCCTTCCCGCGCATCCGCTCGATCCTGATGGACTTCTTGGCCATCTCGATCATGCGCGAAGCCGGGGTTGAAGCGTTTGACAATATTTCTGGCGGCGAGACTGCGGGTATCCCCTTTGCCGCTTTGGTGGCTGAGCGGCTGGCGCTGCCGATGACCTATGTGCGCAAAAAGCCCAAAGGCTACGGCAAGAATGCCCGCATTGAAGGGATAATGAACGCAGGCGAGCGCGTGCTTTTGGTTGAAGACCTAACCACCGATGGCGGCTCAAAACTCAGCTTTATCAACGCAATCCGCGAAACCGGGGCGACGTGCAACTACACAGCCGTCATTTTTTACTACGGCATATTTGAGGGCGTTACCGAAGCTTTGGCCGCCGAAGACATCAAACTGGTTCATCTTTGCACATGGTGGGACATTCTGGCCGAGGCCCGCACCCGCGAAACTTTTGATGCTGGCGAATTGGTCGAAGTTGAGCGTTTTTTGCGCGATCCTGTCTCTTGGCAGGCTGCTTGGGGCTAGCGACAAAATTAAGGCTAAGTTAATTTTCTTTTCCTCAATTTACCCGCTATTCTCACCAGATATGGCGGCTCTCTATTGAGCCGCCACTAAATCATGTGGCCCAAATTTTATACAGATGATACTAACAGACATATCCAGATTGCCTAAATCATCACAAATGCGCTACTAAGAAACAGTCAGCAACACCGCCCCAAAGGGGCAACAACCGCAAAGGTTGGCGTGCAATTCGCTTGTATCTGACACTAACTTTGAGGCCGGGGCACCAACAAATGAATGAAATAGCTACATTTACCGGGGCCGCACCCGAAGCCGCCGATGTCGACACGGTTCCGCATTCTATCGAAGCCGAGCAGCAAATTCTTGGCGCAATTCTCACCAATAATGATGTGTTCGACCGGATCAGCACGATTCTCACAGCGGATCATTTCTATGAGCCGGTGCATGGCCGAATTTTTGACATTGCCGGTCAGCGCATTCGGCGCAACTCATTGGCCTCGCCGGTCACGCTAAAAACATTCCTTGAGGATGATGCCGGGCTCAAAGAACTCGGCGGTGCTGCCTATCTGGCCCGTCTGGCTGGCGCCGCTATTTCGGCCTTTGCCGCGCGTGACTATGCCCAGATGATCTATGATCTGGCCGTGCGCCGCGAGCTTATCGCGCTGGGCCAAGACATTGCCGCGCGCGCCTCAAAGGTTGATGTTGAAAACGAGCCAACTGAGCAAATTGTTGAGGCTGAACAGGCGCTTTATAAACTGGCCGAGCAAGGCACATCTGAGCAAGGCTTTCAGTCGTTTCTGCGCGCTGTTACCAATGCTGTGCAAAACGCCAATGCTGCTTATGGCCGCGACGGCGGGCTTGCTGGCATCTCAACCGGGCTTGATGATCTCGACAAAAAGCTCGGCGGGTTGCACAAATCTGACCTGCTGATTTTGGACGGTCGCCCGTCAATGGGTAAAACTGCTTTGGCCACGAACATCGCCTTTAACGTCGCCAAAGCCTACCGCAAAGGCATCATGCCTGACGGTAATGAGGGCGCGGTAAATGGCGGTGTGGTTGGCTTTTATAGCCTAGAGATGAGCGCTGAGCAGCTCGCCGCCCGTATTCTGTCAGAGGCGTCCGAAGTACCCTCTGAGCAGATCCGCCGCGGTGATATGACCGAGGGCGAGTTTCGCCGCTTTGTTGAAGCCGCCAAAGACCTTGAAAGCTGTCCGCTGTTTATTGACGACACCGCCGCTTTGCCGATCAGCCAACTTGCGGCCCGCGCGCGGCGCTTGAAGCGCACCCACGGGCTCGATGTTCTGATCGTTGACTATTTGCAGCTGGTCCGCCCGGCCACCGCGAAAGACAGCCGCGTGAACGAAGTCTCGGAAATCACCCAAGGGCTCAAGGCAATCGCCAAGGAGCTCGACATTCCGGTGATCGCGCTGTCGCAGCTGTCGCGCCAAGTTGAGAACCGCGAAGACAAGCGGCCGCAGCTAAGCGATTTGCGCGAATCTGGCTCGATTGAGCAAGATGCTGATGTTGTGATGTTTGTGTACCGCGAAGAATATTACAAAGAGCGCGAGAAACCGTCTGACCATGAGCTAGAGAAAATGGCCGCCTGGCAGGACGACATGGAGCGCTTGCACGGCAAGGCCGAGATCGTGATCGGCAAGCAGCGCCACGGGCCGATTGGCACGGTTGATCTGAGCTTTGAGGGGCGGTTCACGCGGTTTGGGAATTTGGCCAAGGCGTGGCAGCAGGATGAGCGCGAGTAGCGGCGGTTCCGCCGCGGCATTGGCATGCTAATGCTGTCCGCCTCGCCTTCGTAAGAACAAATTTCTTACGTGCTAATATGCAGATCAAATTGGCGGTGGTTGGTTTTCTCCAATAGCAACTCTGTGCCCAAACCTACGCTAGATCTTTGCCTCATCTTGCGCCAATTTCTGATGCTATCACTAATTGAAACTCAAAAATAATTGGAACATTCTACGAACCTGTGTTAATATATGAAGGAATTTCAAGCTACGAGACCGGGAGAAAAGCAAGTGCTTAAATACATCTATCCAGACGGAAGTCATTGTTATCGTGCGATTCACACTGCTCATGCTGTCTATACTAACGATGATGGCAAGCTCATTGCGCGCGCAGAGAAGTCAGATCAATCGGGCATGTATGAGTTCGAGATAAAGGGCTTCGAACTGCTGCAACCCGGTATTGTCTACGATTAACAATTTGATCAGCTTTGCTGCCGGGGCAACCGCCCCTAAACCCGCGCCGCCACATCCATCTCAGCCGCACTCAGCGCATAGCGCCCCGCAAACCGCGCCCGTGCCGCGACAAGCCGCGCATCATCAGGCCGCATGCCGAGTGTGCGGATAAACGCGGCGCGCTGCTGCGATTTGAGCGCCTCTCGGTTTATCGCCGTGCCCATCACCCGGTCAATGATCTCGCCGCCGGGCGAGACATGAAACCAACGGGCAAAGTCGCGAAAATGATGCTGGTTATGCAGCGTTGTAACATAACGCTCTAGCCGCGTTTTGGGCAGATTGAGATGGGCTGTCATGTGAAACCATTCATAAGACAAGAATGTCAAAATGCCGCCGACGAACACAATCGCCAGCGCCACTTGTCCAGCCTGCGGCACACCAAGCAGCGTCACAATCGCCAATGTCAGGCTGAAATTGAGCGCCAAAACCGGCAACGCCACCCAGATTGGCACGAAGAACAGCCCCTCTTTGGTGGGGAAATCATGATGGCCATAATGCGCCTGATAGAGCAGATCAAACGCCCATTGGGCCTTGGGCGGCGGCAGATGAAAGATGAACCGGTGCAGCGTATATTCGTTGCTATACTGGGCTAAGATACCAATTGGCACCGTCAGCCAGACCCAGCCCGGCGCATGGGTCAGCAGCCACAGCAAAGCCGCCAGCCCGCATAAAGCCATAGCCACGACCGCCCGATGCCGGGCCATGATCTGCAATCGTTGCATCGCCAATACCTTACTGTTTGTCACTTGCCGTTGGGCGCGCTATTTGTCGCTTGCCGTTGGGAAAGTAGCGAACAAGGTTATGGCGGCTAAAGCCAGAAAATTCTCGCCCAAGCCCGTTGTGACGCAACGGCCAATGAAACAGCCGGGCTAGCTGATCGTGGTTTCAACCGGCGCCAGCCCACCGACCCGGCCCACAAGCTTGTCGCCCACCCCAACAGCGCCAACACCAGACGGTGTGCCGGTCATAATCAGATCACCTGCCTCCAACGCATAGAGCCCGGCCATATGCGCGACCAGCTCATCAACGCCATTTATCATGTCGGCAATCATGCCCGATTGACGCTGCGTGCCGTTAACGTCGAGCGTTATCGCCGCTGCCAAAATGTTGCCCGCTGCCTCGGCCGGGGTGATCGCGGCAATGATCGCCGCCCCCTTAAAATCTTTGGCCGCATCCCATGGCTGGCGCTTGTTCTTGGCTACATTTTGCAGATCACGCCGGGTCATATCTAGCCCCGCCGCATAGCCAAACACAGCCCCCTTTGGCCCCAATGCGATGACCAGCTCAACCTCGTGGTGCAGGTCAGCCGTGCCTTGCGGATAGAGCAGAACGCCGCCCGATTGCTCCAAGTTTACAGGTGATTTTGTAAAAAAGAACGGCGCATCTTTTTCGGCAACACTGCCCATTTCAGCCGCATGGGCGGCGTAATTTCGGCCAATGCAGAATATCCGCAGCACGGCGTAGCGCGAGCCTGTCGCTGCATCATAGCCGCTAACCGGCAGGCTGGCTTGTTCTGGCGCCGGAAAAACATAAGGTGGCATGGTCTGCTCCTGTTAACCTCTGGCACAATACCGCGCCAAGCGACCGGGGCAAAGAGCCGCCGCGCTACAATTTTTACCAAGTCTTGAAAAAACATATTGCAATATCATTATATGTTAGGCTATGCACAGCGCAGTAAAATTCGAAGCGGCAAAAGCCGTACATAATCCTTGGGAAGGACGCACAATGACCCGTGCAATTATTCTTGTAATACCACTTTGCAAAAAGTGCAGGTGCTAGATGGAAACCGTCTTCACACCTTATGCCGCCCTTATTGGCGGCAGTCTCATTGGCTTGGCCTCGGTTCTGCTGATGGCAACTTTGGGCCGCATCATGGGTGCCACTGGTATCTTGGGCGGCTTCATGTCGCCCAGCTCATTCTCTGACTGGAGCTGGCGCGCTGTAATATTAGCCGGCGTGGTCACCGCCCCGGCGCTGTATCTGGGCGCCACCGGAAACTGGCCACAGGTCGAGGCCCCTGTCAGCCGCGGCGCACTCATCATCGGCGGCTTGATCGTCGGCATGGGCGTCACTTACGGCGGCGGCTGCACGTCTGGCCACGGTGTTTGCGGCATGGCGCGGCTGTCAAGCCGCTCGATCGTTGCCACGTTATGTTTCATGGCCGGGGCAGCGCTCAGCGTCTATGTCACCCGTCATTTGTTGGGGATGTAAGCCATGCGCCTGATCACAACCTATTTCATCGGCCTTATCTTTGGCCTCGGCATTGTCATCTCTGGCATGTCAAACCCGGCCAAAGTGCTGAACTTCTTTGATGTCGCCGGCACGTGGGACCCGAGCCTTGCCTTGGTCATGGTCGCCGCCCTGATCGTCACCTTTATCGGCTACCGCCTCGTGCTCGGCCGCCCAGCACCAAGCTTTGCCAGCAGCTACAGCCTGCCCGCCACGCGTAAGATTGACAAAAAGTTGGTCGGCGGCTCGGTGTTCTTCGGCATCGGCTGGGGCATTGCCGGGTTTTGCCCCGGCGGCGCTTTGCCCGCCCTTGGCACCGGCAATGCCGATGTCCTGATTTTCTGTGCTGCCATGTGTGGCGGCATCTTTGCTGCCCGCGGCCTGCAAAAATACACCCCGCGCGCACA
>JAESRD010000148.1 GCA_016764835.1 Paracoccaceae bacterium
CAATCACGCCCGCCGCCACGTCTTTCATCACCACCGCACGCGCCCCGGCTATTACCCGGTCGCCCAGCGTGACCCCCGGCCCAATAAACGCATCAGCACAAATCCACACCCCGTCACCCACCGCAATCGGCGGCTTGGTCAGCGCCATGTTTGGGTCGCGCCAGTCATGGCTGCCGGCGCATAAATGCGCCCCCTGCGACACCGTACTGCCCACACCAATGCTAACCGCCCCAAGCGCATAGATTTGCGCGCGCGCGCCAATCGACGACCTATCGCCCATATCCAAGTTCCAAGGCATAGTCACCCGCACGCTTGGATAGATATGAACATCCAGACCAATCTGCGCGCCAAAGACGCGCAACAGCGCCCGCCGCCAGCCCCAAAGTGGGCGCGGGCTGAGCGCAAAGAGCGGCCATGCCAGCGCCCATAGCACCCGCGCCAGCTGTGCGCGCTGCGAATATTTGCGCGCTGCTCTATTGGCTTTTACGTCCCGCATTTCACTTGTTCACATATTCTGGTTTGGCCGCGTGCCCCAACATCCAGTGATACACATCTAGATGTTGTTGCGCAATTATAGGCCATGAATAGCGCTCTGCCACCAATGCCCGGCCCTTTTGGCCAATTTGTTGCAGGTCTTGGCGGCCCAGCGCCTCACTCAGCCAGCCCGGCTGACGGCTAATCTCAACCGCCGCCCCAGCAGCAAATCCATCGGGCAGGTTGCATTCAGGGGTCATAAAAACCGGCAGCCCCGCCGCCCAAGCCTCCAATACCGCCATCGGCAACCCTTCCGAGAAGGACGGCAAAACATAGGCCGAAGCCCGCGCCAAAGCCGCCGCCTTGGCCTGGGCCATCAACGTCCCCGGAAAACTGACAGATGCATCGCAGCCCAGCCGGGCAACCTGCGCCTTTAGCTCAGCCAAATGACCGTTCTCATCCCACCCGGCGATAATCAACCGCCAGCCTGCCCCCTGCTCAGGCGGCAAAGCGGCCCATTCATCTATCAAACCCGCAAGCCCCTTCTTGGGGTGAAGTCGGCCAATGAACAGCAGCTCGCGCGGCGCGGTCGCCCGCGTATTCCATGCCAATGGCTCCGGCCCCAAATCCATCGCATTTGGCACGGTCGCCACGTCGCAGCCCGGCAAAAACCCGGCAATCGACCCGGCCTCTGACACAGCCAAAGCATGCATCACCGTGGCTCCCCGCAAATTTGCCCGCTCATAGCCCCAATAGGCCAGCTTCTTCTTGGCCCCGTTATTGGCCCGCGCCCAAGGGTCAAGCATGCCGCGCGGCGAAATCATCACCGGCCCGTGCCCTGCCCGCCGCCACCGGCTCACCGCCAGTGATGTCGCCTGCCATATTCCGTGCTGGTGCAGCACATCCGGCCTGTCCGCCGCCAAAGCCGCCGGCAAACCAGCCGAATACCCAAGCGCCACTGGCCCGCTCGGCGCAAACACCTCCGGCCGCAGCGGCCCCCATGCGCCAATGTCAGCCGCTGTGTCCGCGTCGCGTAGCGACAACACCCGTATCTGCGCGCCCGCCTCGGCCAACGTTTGCGACAACCGCCGCACCGAGTGATAAAGCCCGCCCGCTTGGCGCGACACTGAGCCCAGAACCATGGTGATTTTCAAAGCCGCCACCTCAGGACACCAGCGCAATATTTGCCCGGCACATGCGGGCTAGTACCGCCCTGTCCCACGGCAGCAACCGCCCCGGCCCGGCCCCCTGCGCCATATGCGCGGCCTCGGCCAGCCCCGCGCCAAACCGCGCCGGACCCCAGCGGCTTATCGCCCGCGCGGCAGCCCTGCCCATCTTGCTGCGCTCCTGCGCCGTCTGTTCCGAAAACCGGCGCAATCCAGCAACCAAAGCCGCCTCATCCGTGCCGGTCACAATCCCGCTTTCGCCGTCTTTGATAACCGTGCGCGTTGCCCCACAAGGCTCTGACGCGATAATTGGCAGCCCAGCCGCCATCGCTTCATTGATCACCAACCCCCATTGTTCAACCGTTGAGACATGGGCAAAGCCGCAGGCCAGCCCGTAATAGGCAGGCAGATCATCATAGCCACGAAAGCCCGGCAGCCTGACGCGCGCCTCCATGCCGGTTTGCCCAATCGCCGCTTCTATCTGCCCGCGATCATCACCGTCGCCCAAAATAACCAGATCCGGCCCGCCCTGAGCGCTGCCGATCACTGACGCGTAAGCCCGCACCAAAGCTGGTAGGTTCTTTTTGGCAATGAACCGGGCAGAAGCCAGCAGGTATTCCTCCGGCAGACCCAACTTGGCCCGCATCTCTACAGCGCTACGCCGCGCCACCGCCGCCCCGGCCTCAAAATGCGCGTTGTCCACCGCATTATAGCCCAATGCGATCTTGCCCTTGGCCATGCCCAGCTGAGCAATATAGCCCGCATGGCGCGGCCCTCCAACCAAAGCCGCGCCGCATTGTGCAACAATTCGCTTCTTGACCAGCTCGCGCAGCCCACTGCGCCCGGCATCATCGGCTTGCGACTCTGAGAGCATGACCAGCGGCACGCCCGCTTGCTTTGCCCACAATATCCCCGCAGCACTTTCAGCCGATGACCAGCCAGCCACGGCCAGCACATCAGGCGCAATATCATCGAGCATTTGCCACAAAGCCGCGCGCAGACGGCCACCCGCCAAAGCCGCATCATAGCTGGCCCTGTCGCCGTAAAGCCGACGCACCCCGTAGCCCTCATTCTCTTTGGCCAAAAACCCGGCAAACCCGCCCTGACTGGTGGTTGAAACAACTGTCACCTGTTCAATCACCGCCGCCGCGCCGCGGTAGCGCGCATCATGGTAATGGCCGATCTGGCGCGTCAATATCGCGATATGCATGTGTTATTGCTCCGCAGCGTCGCTCGGCACGCTGGTTTCTCCGCTAGGATGAATGTTGCGTTTAATAACGGCCGGCGCACCGGCCAGCAGCACATTGGGTGGATATTGCCCGCGCAGCACAGAATTGGCCGCAACAATACTGCCCGCACCAACAATCGAGCCCGGCCCAATGTAAACTCCGCGCCCGATCCAAACCCGATCGCCTATCTCTATTGGCGCTACGTTAAACCCCTGGCCCTTTACCCCAGTCTGCGGCGTAAACCGGTGCTCTTGATCACGGATCGAGACATATTCGCCAATTGCCACATCATCACCAATGGTGATCTTGTCACTGGCCACAATATGGCAGCCAGTGTTCAAACTGCACCCCCGGCCAATGCTGACCGATGAGCCGCGCCCGGTTTGAAAAAACACGTCATGGCCGATCATGCAGTCCGCCCCAATATCAATATTGCGTCGTGGCAGCGGCAGCCGAACCCGGCCGGTAAACAGCGTACCCTTGCCAACCGAGCGGAAGAACAAAGGCGAGACCAGCCGCAAAATACGCCCCTTGAGCCGCCAAATCAGTGGCACCATGATACTGTCTCCCTATCTTTTCACACGGCGCCACGCGGCACCAAAAAACCGCCAGCCCGTTTGCATCAAAAAGACAAAGTCAGCCCATTCAGGCACCAGCTTGCCCACCGATGTGACAACCCCCGCCCGCACCAAATGGCGTAATCCGGCCAGCAGGCTGGCAATATTGGCCAGCGCCATTGCCGTAAATAACGTCCATGGTTGGGTGTAGCCGCTCAGCGCATAACCAACAGCAAAAACAGATACTGAAACCAGCGCCATCTCGATGCCCGGCCAACTGCGCTCCCGCGCCTTATTGGCTATGTTCACAATAGATAGCACCGGCATCAGTAGCATCGAAAACAGCAGCCCGCGCACAAAGCCCGCCGCTGGCGCAAAATCTTGCCCGTAAACCAGCGGCACCAATACCGGCGCCAGCACCCACATGGCCAAGGCAACACAGAGCCCCGATGTCAGCCCCAGCCGAAACAGCCGCTCAACCTTGCTGCTTTGCTCGGCTATCGCCAGACCAGACAACGTCGGCAGCAAAGTCAGATTGATCGCTTGCACAACCAATGTCAGCCCGACACCAGCCGCAGTAAAAGCCACAAAGTAGAACCCGACCCAATCAGCAGGCCAAAGACAGACAATAATCAGCCGGTCGGCCTGTGACGCCAACGCCAATGCCGCCACGGAAAGGTGCAGCTTTGGCCCCAGCCGCGACACTTCAGCCGCCAGCGCCGGGTTAATCGGGCCAAATATCGTGCGCCTAAAGTCAACCAAACGCAAAACCGCAACCGGTAGCTTGGTGACAAAAAACGCCAACACAGCACGAAACGGCGTCGCCTCACCCAGCGCTGCCATGACCACAATGCTGACCAAAAACAACGTTGGCGAGGCGACACGCTCAAGGTTGATCCGACGAAATTCAAGGCTAGAAGTCTCGATCGCGACAAAACCGTGGTTGAGCATGCCAACACCAATAAGCAGGGTCAAACACAGGAACGGCATCTCAATATTGAGCCGGCCCGCTTCAAGCAGGCCGGTCTTAGCACCGCCAAAGAAAACCAGCATCACCCCAGCAAACAGCGCCAGCACGATGATCAGCATAAGCGACATCGCTTTGCGCCCAATATCGCCGCGCGCGCGCAGCCTGATCACCAGCGCATCAAAGAATGAAAACGAAAAAATCGTTATGCCAAACTGCGCCAAAAACTGCAGTGAACCATAGTCACCGCGCCCCTCTGGCCCCAAAGCTGGCGCCAACACTATTCCGGTCAGCAAGGTGACGATAACGATCAACCCCGATGAAAACGAGGTGGCCAACATTGCGTCGCCCAACTTGCGCGGGGCGGCTTGCGCGCTTTTTGGCTGTTCGGTCATATCGCGCCCTCAGGCGCAATGCTGGGCGGCACAGGGCTGGGCGGCACGGGGCTGGGCGCACGCGGCAATCGCGCTGGATCGATCTGCCCAACAGGATCTTGGCCCGGCGCTTTGCGCCCTTTGGCAAACAAAGACGCAAAGAAGAAAACCGGCAATGTCAGCGTAAAGATGAAGGGGAGCGCCACAATAAACCGCACCGTGGATTCGGTCAGCGTAAACAACCCATCATTGAGCAGGACCAAATAGTAGAACTGCGCCCAAAGCCGCCCCGACAAAGCCAGACTATAAAGCAGGCCCAAAAAGAAACCCAAGCCCAGAAAGAACAAACTGCCAAAAACTGAATAGCCGCGAAACGAGTCTGAAAACCCTGTCCGTGTCGCCCCGAGCCGGGTAAATCTGTCAAGATTAAGCAGCGTGGTCGCCGTGTTTGAGTCTACCATCAGGCTGTTCTTAAACGTCCGACCGAACAAAAATGACGGTATATACTGGTGAACAAAACTGTTCCAAAGCTCGGCCGGGCCCTCAAGCTTGCCCACCTGATTAGCGGCATAAACGTCGACCAAAGCCTGCGTCAGCTCGGGGCTTTCCTCCATGTTAAAATAAGCGAAATTCTCAGTCAAAACCCCGTCAGCCACCGCCTCTAGCGCGTTGCCACGGCCATCGGCAATATATTGGCGCACCGGCCCGACCTGATGCAAAACCAATGTGCCCATCACAAGCCCAGCCAAAACCAGCCCCCGCGACGGTTGTTTGTAGCGCAAGAAAAACCGCGCACCGACGAAAATAATCGCCACCTCAGCGATCATATGCCGTTTCACATTGCCACCAATAATTGACACAATAGCCAAAAGCACGACGCCGCCAATGATCAGATATATTGTCTTTTTGGTTTTGTAATAGCGCAGCACCGACAGCGCCAAAGCAAAGAAAACCGACTGCATCAGCAGATAATAAAGCGTGATCACCCCGGTCCATTGGCGGCCAAGATCAAGCACAGCCGTCAAATTGCCAACCTTGCGCATCGCCAATAGCCCAATGGTGGCAATAAGGATCGTGCCGATAATCAACACCGTTTCATTCACCGGCTTTATCGGCCGCCGCCGCGCCCGCTTGCGCCCCTGTAGCTTGCCCATCCGAAAGCC
>JAESRD010000149.1 GCA_016764835.1 Paracoccaceae bacterium
ACGCCAGGTTTTCAACCTGGAAAGACGAGTTCGATTCTCGTACGGGCTACCATGGTATTCTCCCACGCTAAAAGCTATGCATAACGGCCGTTCTGCACAGCTTCTTACGCGGTGCACTTCCCGCAACAGCAAAACCAGTATCCGTGGATCTATGATAAAGACCTCCGCTCATTGTCCGCTATCATCAGCTGCGCGCACGCTTACACGCCCAGCTAGCGCTCAAGCGCCGTGATAACCCCGCGCAGCTCAGCCAGCCCTTTTAGCCGCCCAATCGCCGGATAACCCGGCTGCGCTTGCCGGTTCTGATCATCGAGAATATCTTGCCCATGATCTGGGCGAAACGGAATGGAGGCATCGGCCCGCCCAGCAGCCCGCCGCGCGGCTTCTTCGTCCAGCACCGCCGCGATCAGCGCCACCATGTCAGTATCACCGCCCAAATGTTCGGCCTCATGAAACGAGCCGCGAATATCCTGCGATTCGCGCTGAACATTGCGCAGATGCAGGAAATGCACCCGGTCGCCCAACTGTCGCATCATCTGTGGCAGGTCATTATCGGGCCGCGCGCCGAGTGAGCCGGAGCAGAGCGTGATGCCATTTGCCATCACATCAACCGCGTCTAACAATTGCTGATATTGGCTCTGTGTTGACATAACACGCGGCAGGCCAAGCAGGCCAAATGGCGGATCGTCGGGGTGGCAGCATAGCCGCAGCCCGAGGCTTTGCGCCACGGGGGCCACCTCTTCGATGAAGGCAAACAGGTTGCGCTGCAATGTGGCCTCGCTGATTTCAGCATAGATGGCCAATTGTTCGCGCACCTGCTCCAGCGTAAACGCCTCTGCCGCGCCGGGCAGGCCAAATACGATATTGCGCAACAATGCCGTACGCGCCGCATCATCCATATGCGCATGCCGACGCGCAGCTTCTTCGCGCAGCTCAGCCGGAAAATCATCAACCGCACCGGGACGCTCAAGAATAAACAGATCAAAGGCGGCAAAATCTATCAGATCAAACCGCATGCAGGTCGCGCCCGAAGGCAGACGGTAGGTCAAATCTGTACGGGTCCAGTCAAGGATCGGCATGAAATTATAGCAAATAACTTCAATCCCGGCTGCCGCCAGATTATGCAGGCTTTGTTTATAGGCGGCGATATCGGCGCGCCAATCGCCAGATTGCTGCTTGATCTGCTCAGACACTGGCAGGCTTTCGACCACGCCCCAGCTAAGCCCACTCGGCGTGCCATCACTGCGCTGCGCCACATCGGCCTGACGTTGCTCGATATCGCGCGTCTGCCATACCGCCCCGGTTGGCACATGGTGCAAAGCTGAAACGATGCCTTCCGCACCGGCTTGGCGGACATCCGCGATTGTTACTTGGTCTTGTGGGCCAAACCAGCGCCAAAACTGCCGCATCATTCTCTCCGCTATATTCTTGCCAATTTACAGGTCAAACTGGCCCGAACCTCTGTGCACGGATGCGGCGCGAGGCGCAAGTCTGTTGACTTGTATGGAAGTATATCAGATAAGGCAAAAAGGGAAGGATAATCAGATGAACGTTTCCGAGAATGACACTGGCCTCACCGGTTGGAACCTTGATGTGATGGCCCCTATCGGGCCGCAGCTGCACCGTATTTTGCGTGAACGGATCATCAGAAATGACCTGCGCGCTGGCAGCCAGATATCAGAATCTGAGATTGGTCGGCAATATGATGTCAGCCGTCAGCCGGTGCGCGAAGCATTCATCAAACTAGCCGGAGAAGGCCTCATCGCCATCCGGCCACAACGGACAACCATCATTCGCAAGATCGAATATCAGGCTGTGCTTGACGCGCGTTTCATCCGCGAAGCGATTGAGGCCGACATTGTCCGTTTGCTCGCCTTATCGCCCGACCCAGTACTGATCGCCGACCTGCGCAAACAGCTACACAACCAAACGAGGATCGCTCAAAACGAGCCTGAAAACTTCATCCAATCAGATGAATTTTTTCACAAGTCGCTGGCCGACGGCGCCGGCAAGATCAAAGTTTGGGGTTACATTGAAGGGCTGAAATCGCAGCTCAACCGGGTCCGCCATTTGAGCAATGGTATTTTCCCGGTCGCCGAAATGATCGCGCAACATCAGCTTGTTGTCGATCATATTGAAAAGAATGACCCGGATGCAGCCATTGCCGCCATGCGGTTTCATCTGCGCCGCATTCTCGAAGACTTACCCAATATTCGAGAGGCAAACCCGGATCTGTTCGACGCGCCACCCGGCGCATAATACTCAATTCACTTAAGGGAGTACTGAAATGACAACATCGACTAAACTAACAAAAATACTTATGGCTGGCCTTGCCTCACAGATGATTGCGGGCGCCGCATTTGCCCAAGATATTACGCTCAAGCTGGGCCATTTGGCCAATGAGCAGAACGCTTGGCATCTTGCCTCCATTCGTTTTGGCGAAGAACTCTCAGCGCTGACAGATGGCCGCATTGCCGTAGAAGTTTTTCCCAACGAGTCGCTGGGCAAAGAGATTGACCTGATCAACGGCATGCAACTTGGCACTGTTGATATGACAATCACGGGCGAAAGCCTGCAAAACTGGGCGCCCATGGCCGCCCTGCTCGCCATCCCTTACGGCTACCGTAGCCTTGAGCATATGGACGAAGTTGCCAGTGGTGATATCGGTGCTCAAATCTCTGCACAGATCATTGAAACCGCGCAAATCCGGCCCATTGCCTATTTTGCCCGTGGCCCGCGTGATCTGACCAGCAACCGGCCAATCACCTCGCCAGCCGATCTTGATGGGTTGAAAATGCGCGTGCCTAACGTGCCGCTTTTTGTTGATGTCTGGGCCGCTTTAGGCGCTAGCCCAACCCCGATGGCTTTTTCCGAGGTTTTCACCTCGCTGCAAAACGGCACAATCGGCGCGCAAGAAAACCCGCTGGCGCTTATCCGTTCGGCTAACTTTAACGAAGTGCAAAGCCACGTGAACCTGACCGACCACGTGCGGTCATGGATTTACCTGACTATTGCTGAGAGCACATGGCAGAGCCTGTCGGCCGATGACCAAGCGGCTGTCATGCAAGCCGCCGCCACCGCTCAAGAATATGAGCGTGGGTTGTTTCTTGCCAGCCTCGATGATGACCGCGCCTATCTTGAAGAGCACGGCATGACCTTTGTTGAGGTTGACGGCGCCGCCTTTGCCGCCGCTGCCCGTGACGCGGTGCTGGCCAATGTCAGCGACGAGATCCGCCCAATCGTTGAAAGCCTGTTCGCCGAATAAGGCACGGTACAACAAATGTCGGCGCAGCCCCGTTTTGCGCCGACAAGCCACGCGG
>JAESRD010000150.1 GCA_016764835.1 Paracoccaceae bacterium
GATACACATTGGGATCGACGGGCAAACACTGGAGATACGGGCAATTGAGGTCACGAGCAGCAGCATCGGTGACCCGCCAATGTTACCTGGCCTGCTCAGTCAAGTCGCGCCGGGTCAGGAGATCGCGGACGGTGCATACGACACCCGCAAATGCCACGATGCGATTGCAGCCCGGAATGCACATGCCGTGATCCCGCCGCGCAAGAACGCCAAGTTGTGGCAGCCTGACACACCCGGAGCCAGAGCACGAAACGAAGCAGTCCGATCCTCAAAGTATTTGGGCCGCGCATTGTGGCGGCAACTGACCGGAACCACCGCCAAAGCCGCGTTGAAACCAACCCTCTCATGGTTTGCAAGCAAACCATGAGAGGGCAGCGGATGCATTGTGTGAAACTTCTAGGTCAGCGCCTGTCCGCATGAGACTTTGATCGTCAAATTGCGGAGATCCACATCCGCGCCGCAATCCTCAACGGCTTCACAGCACTTGGCATACCTGAAACTGTGGCCGTAGGATAAGTCCGTCAGGGGCAAGGGGAAACCCGTACTTAGGACGATTTGTGCAACAAAGCCGGTGATCTGGCTCATACAGAGACCATAGCCAAACCCAATTTAACGAGCAGCAGGTTCACTGAACCAGAGAACACTTCGCAAATCACGGCTAAGGTATTGAAAGATTGGTGGGTCGTGAGAGGCTCGAACTCCCGACATCTTCGGTGTAAACGAAGCGCTCTACCAACTGAGCTAACGACCCGAGACCGTTCGTTTAGCCTTGTGTGCAGATATGTGCAAGGCTCTGAATGCTCTCTTTTCAATGTTTTTTTGGCAGGTAAATTTTTGGCGCTATTTAGGCTGGCTGGCTGGCCTTTACCCGCCAAAACCGGGCAGGCTTGGCCCGCACTTATTGCAAAGACCGCGCATCAGCTGCCGCTAATCAACGACGTCCCTAAAATCACTGGCGGTTTAAGGCACCAGCTCTTCGTGACAGCCCTCATGAATACGAAAAATTACCCCCTGCCCGCCCGGTAACTCTCCGAGCCGCTCCTCGCCCCAGCCCAAAGCGGCGAGCCGCAAAAAGCGCGAGGTAATGCCGTGGGTGATCAGCACTGTCGGGCCGGTCAGCCCGGCAATCACGGCCTCGGTGCGGGCTTGCATTGAGGCAAAACTTTCGCCACCCGGGGTTGCTGCATAAAAATCCAAGAAATTCGCGTTTTTATGCAGCGTGCTGGTGGCGCGCACCTCTTCGCGGCTGGCCCCGGTCCAATCGCCGACGGATATTTCACGCAGGCGCGCATCTTCGAGCGCCTCGCCCTGCCCGTCTAACACCAAAGCGGCCGTTTTGCGGGCACGGCCTATGGGGCTGGTCCAGAATGCATGGCTGTCAGGGGTGATATTGAGCGACCGCAGCAGCCCGCCCATGGCCACGGCCTGGGTTTGGCCGTTCTCAGTCAGCGGGCTGTCGAGATCACCCTGCCAGCGCCCGGCGCGGTTCCATTCGGTTTCGCCGTGGCGGATGATGTAGAGTTCGGGAACTGTCATTTTAGACCTTGTTTATTGGCGGCACTGTTAATATGGCAGCGCGGGCTATTGGCAGCGCCAACCCGCGCCAGCGCTCCATATTATGTCGGCTACTTCTGCACAGCCAACCGCAGGCTCAACACATGCGCGCGCTCGTTTTCACGGACCTTGATCACCTTGACCTTGCCAAACGGTGGAATTTGCAGCTCGTGCCCGTCGGCCAAAGCCGCGCCAAGCGCTGCAAGTGTTGCCTCAACAATCGGCTTCACGTCATTCTTGCGCTGGCCGCAACGCGTAGCGACCATTTCGACAAAGACGTTCTTCTTTATTTGCAACGGGACGACTTGCACGGACCCGTCTTGCACAGTCTCGTCATGCATAGTCTCGTCCGGCGCAACCTCTGGCGCAGTGATGGCGTCCGCTTGCCCTGCTGCCGTTTCAGACCCTAGATCTGGCTGATTTTTTTCCATGATAACCTCAGTTTTCTACCCGCTAAGAGCGCTCAGCTTAGACCGCCATCCTAAGCATTACCAGAACCAACAAAAAGGGCGGCCACTAGGTAAGCGGCCGCCCAATTTTTGCATGATTTTAGCGCCTAATGCGAAACCGTAGCTGCACCACCTGTGGCACTACTAGCCACTGCGGCGGCAATAGCTGCGGCCTCTGCAGCATCCGCATCCCATTCAATCGGCTCTGGCTGGCGCACCAGCGCATGTTTAAGCACTTCTGACACATGTTTGACCGGGATAATCTTCAGCCCTTCTTTCACGTTATCAGGGATCTCGATCAGGTCTTTCTCGTTCTCAGCCGGGATAAGCACCGTTTTGATGCCGCCGCGCAAAGCCGCGAGCAGCTTTTCCTTCAGCCCACCAATCGGCAGCGCATTGCCGCGCAACGTCACCTCGCCCGTCATCGCAATATCTTTGCGCACCGGGATCTGTGTCAGCACTGAAACGATCGAGACCACCATGGCCAGACCGGCGCTTGGCCCGTCTTTTGGTGTTGCACCCTCAGGCAGGTGGACGTGAATGTCGATCTTGTCAAAGACCGGCGGCTTCACCCCAATCTGTGGGCTGATCGAGCGGACATAAGAAGACGCCGCATCAATCGACTCCTTCATTACATCGCCCAGCTTACCGGTGGTCTTCATCCGGCCCTTGCCCGGCAGCTTGAGCGCCTCGATAGACAGCAGAACCCCGCCAACAGAAGTCCAAGCCAGCCCGGTGACAACACCGACCTGATCTTTTTCTTCGGCCAGCCCGTAGCGGTAGCGCGGCACGCCAAGATATTCTTCAAGATTATCAACAGTAATCTTGATGCTCTCTTCGGTTTTCTTAACCAAACGCGTCACAGCTTTACGCGCCAGCTTGGCCAGCTCACGCTCCATATTCCGCACACCAGCCTCAGAGGTATAGGTGCGGATCACGGCCATCAGCGCGTCATCGGTGATCTCAAACTCGCCGTCTTTAAGACCGTGGTTTTTAACCTGCTTGGCCAGCAAATGACCGCGCGCAATCTCAAGCTTTTCATCCTCGGTATAGCCAGAAAGCGGAATGATCTCCATCCGGTCAAGCAAAGGCC
>JAESRD010000151.1 GCA_016764835.1 Paracoccaceae bacterium
GCAGCGCTGAGCCGGGACCTTGGCATCGATGTCAAGACGGTCGCCAAATGGCGCAAGCGTGAGACAGTGGAAGACCGTAAAACCGGCCCGACGGAACCCAGTTTGGTCACCTACAGTTAAATTGCCGGAAATAATTTCGGTGAATTTGCCGTTGCTTTGGCCGGTCTCAACCGAGATTTCGCGGGCGAATCCGGCGTCCAAAACCCAAACTGTTTTTCCATCACCCCTATCGCGCGTGGTGGTTTCGGGGCCGGGACGGCTGGGCATTATCATCCCAAGAATTCCGTTACTGGAGCCTTCGCTTTCTGCCGCATCTTGCGGCGGTGAAAACCGTAAGGCCGCATTGGGCACAAGGATCGCGTCTGTAACCTCTTCGATGACAATTTCAGAAGATGCGGTCATGCCGGGGCGCAACAGCAAGGCGCTGTTATCAATGCTCAAAATGGCTTTGTAACTGACAACGCCATCAACCGTTTCGGGTGCGTAGCGGATTTAGGCAATCTCTGCGGAGAAGACTGTTTTGTCATAAGCCCCAACCGTAAACGTTGCCTGATTGCCAATTGTTATGCGGCCAATGTCAGCCTCATCGACATCAACCTGAAGCTCCACCTTGGAGAGGTCTTCGGCAATGGTGAACAAAATCGGCGCTGAAAGCGACGAGGCGACGATCTGGCCGACATCTGCATCGCGATCAAGAATGATCCCCTTTATTGGTGACCGAATAATTGCTTTATCAAGGTCAGCCTGCTGAAGCTCCAAATTTGCCTGCGCCAGATTATGTGCTGATTCAGCTATCTGTAATGTCGCAACGGCGCTTTCATAGATCGTGGTTGCTGAAATCAAAGATTGATGCGCAGTCACCCCACGGCGGTCTAAAGTTTGGGCATTTTCATAATTTACGGTCGCCTCATTCAACGTTGCTTGCGCTTGAACGACACCTGCATTGGCCGAAATGAGAGATGCATCACGTACCGCAACTTCGGCCGCCAGCTTGGTCGTGTCGAGCGTTGCCAAGACCTGCCCAACCTCAACGATTTCGTTAAAATCAACCTCGACACTGGCGAGTGTCCCTGATAGCTCGCTGGAGATTTCAACGAGTGTGGTGGGCTCAACCGTTCCTGTTGCATAGACCAGAACGGTCAGTGCACCTTGCTCGACCGATCTGAATGAATACGAGACCGCGCCACTCTCTTGCTGGGTGTTGAAATAGGCCACGGCGCCAGTAATCGCTATTGCTCCGGCTAGGTATTTTACCCAACCCCAACGGCGCTTGCGATGACCTCCAATGTTTAAGTTCTTTTCCAATTCGCTTTTTTTGTCATTGATAACCATGACTATTCCATTCGCCAGCAATCCTACATCTGTCAGTTATACGTAGGCGAACGTGCATTCCGTCGAAGATTTATAGGCTCTGGATCAGATGATTTAATGCGGCCAAATATGTGGTGTCATGGCAGGTGCCTAAAATGAGATGAGCATCAGTTAAGTTGATGATTTTGGCGTGATATCTTGTGCATCGCTGTCGCCCTCAACAAGCGTGAAGGCCACGGTTTCACGGATTAGTTTTGCCACTGTCCCTGCTTGAAAACGCGGCATGGTTTCTAAGAGAGCCTCTGCAATTCGCTGGCCCAATTCAAACAAATTAAATCTGTAATGCGTGAGGCTGGGCCTCAAAAGGGATGAAAGCCGGGTGCCAATGCCGATGATTGCGAGGTCTTTTCCCGGTGTCAGGCCCAGATCAGCAAGGCCGTGATACAGGCCAAATGGCAGGATGTGATCTGAGAAAATGACCGCCGTTGCCGGGTCATCCCGTTGGACAAGGCGCATGGCCAAATCACGGCCCGCTGTATCGCCTGACAGCGTTGGCATGGCCAGATCGGGGCAAAACGTGAGATTATTTTTGCGCAGGCTGTCGCGATAAGTCTCGAGCATAATATGCCCGAGATTTAGGTCGTCATTGGGTAAAGCAAGGGCAATTCGGCGATGCCCTTTTCGCGCCAGACGTTGAATGCTCTGTCTGACCATTCCCTCAAAATCCAGATCGAGCCATGGTTGGCCTGCATCTGTAAGTGAGCGCCCGAGTGTTACAAATGGCACTGAATTTTTGGACAGAAGCGTAATCCGCGGATCCTGTCGTTTGATGCCCGACAAGACCAGTGCGTCGTAAAACTGGCGGGCAATTGTGCGTTGCAGATAGGCCATCGGATCTTCGCTGGAGGGGGCCAGAAGTGCCACAAGATCAAGGCCATGTTTGGAAAGAACGGATTGCATTCCGTCAAAAACACGGACGAAGAACAGATCGCCCTGCATCATGCCTTCGCTGTCAGTGGCAAGAATAAAGCCAATGACATTGCTGGTTCCCTGGCGCAGCAAGCGGCCCGCCTGGTTGGGCACATATCCTAAATCAGCTGCCGCACCGAGAACGAGCTCTCGGGTTTTGGCGCTGACATCTGGCTTGTTATTAAGGGCGCGTGAGACCGTTCCAATTGAAATATTCAGATGGTCAGCAAGCTCTCGTATTCCAATCATTCAATCTCTTTTCGCAATGCACATGGCGATAATTGCACAGATTTATACGAGTAGAAAGGTGCCAAGGCAGCGGTACCGTAAACGTTTACAAAAACTTGTTGACAGGTGAGGAGACTTTCAAATAGGTTTCCGTAAACGTTTACGGTTTTGGTGCTCGGCGCAACTTCACAGCGAACGGGTCATCGGCAAGAGGGATTAAAGAATGCGCGTAGTTTTGGTCGGATGCGGAAATATGGCTGAGGGGTGGCTCAAGGCTATTCAGGAAAGCCCGCTGCTCAAGGCCCGGATCACGCTTGTCGGGCTTGTCGATCTTAATATTGCCGCGGCACAGGCGCTTGCCGCCAAGTTTGGCCTGTCAAACATTTCTCTTTGCGCTGATTTGCAAGAAAGCATTGCAGTTAATAAGCCGGATGCGCTGTTTGACGTAACCGTGCCCGAAGCCCGCCCGATCATCGTACGCGCCGGGCTTGAGGCCGGGCTGCATGTTCTGTCTGAAAAACCGATGGCGCCAAATATGCAGGTCGCCCGCGATCTGATGGCACTGGCTGACCGCAAGGGGCTGTCGTTTAGTATCGCCCAAAACCGTCGTTACAAACAGGGCATTCGCAGGGTTGAAGCGTTTCTGCGCAAGGGCGGCATTGGTGAAATCACCGGCCTGCACGCCGACTTCTTTATCGGTGCGCGCTTTGGTGGCTTTCGCGAGGAGATGGACCACGTCCTCTTGCTGGATATGGCTATTCATACCTTTGATGCCGCGCGCTTTATGTCCAATCAAAAGCCGCTCCGCGTGCAGTGTATTGAAGCCAATCCAAACGGATCTTGGTATGGTCAAGATGCCTCAGCCTTTGCCACTTTTGAGATGAGCAACAACGTGATCTTTTCTTATCGGGGCAGTTGGTGTGCCGAAGGCAGCAATACCTCATGGGACGCATCTTGGCGCATTACCGGCACCAAAGGCACCCTGCATTGGGATGGTGAGCAAGCAATCAGCGCCCATATTGCTACCGGGGAAGAGGCATTTTTGCGTGATTCAGTCGAAACCATCGTTCCTAAAATAGACGACATCACTGTCACCCAAGAACATGCCAGCGTGATCGCCGCCTTCCTTGATGGCGTCAAAAACAACCACCGCCCCGAAACCGATAGCGCCGACAATCTGCACTCGCTTGCCATGGTCTTCGCCGCCATTGAGAGCGCCAAGCGCGGCTGCAAAATCGATATCTCCTCCAACTAGAGAATTAGAATGACACATCCAAAAAATGACATCCGCATCGGCACGATGATTTCTTGCAATGGCTCTGATGCTGCCGCGCGTATTTCACAAATTGCAGGGCATGGCTTTGAAAGCTTCGAGCCGTTTTTCTGGCAGACAACCGAAGGCCGCGATGTTGCCGAGCTTGGTAAACGCTGCCGCGATGCTATTGGCGATCGTGATATTACGATGTCGACAATCGGCATGTTCGGCAACCCGCTTGAGGGCGATGAACTCGACCTTGAAACGCTTGAAGGATGGAAGCAATGCATTGATAATGCGCATCATTTTGGTGCAACTTGTGTTGCTGGTTTTACCGGTCGTGTCCGTAATAAGCCGCTGCCTGACAGCCTGCCGCGGTTCAAAGAAGTTTGGGGCGAGTTGGCCAAGCGGGCGGCTGATAAAGGCATAAAAATTGCCTTTGAAAACTGTGCGATGGACGGCAATTGGCAAACTGGCGACTGGAATATTGCTCATAATCCTGACGCTTGGGAGCTGATGTTTGACGCGCTGCCCGATGAGAACCTCGGTCTCGAATGGGAACCGTGCCACCAGATGGTTTATCTCATTGATCCGCTGCCGCAGATCCGAAAATGGGCGGATAAAATCTTCCACGTCCACGGCAAAGACGCGACTATTCGCCATGATGTCATCCGCGAGCACGGCATTTTTGGCAAACTGCCACATGTGTTTATGCGCAGCCCCGGATTTGGTGACAGTAACTGGACAGACATCATCTCAGAGCTGCGGCTTGCGGGATATACCGGCGCAATCGACATCGAAGGCTGGCATGACCCGGTTTACCGCGATGCGCTTGAAATGACGGGCCAAGTACATGCGCTCAATCACCTCAAAACCTGCCGCGGTGGCAGCTTTGTGGATGATGCATCGGCCTATGGCGGCGGTGATCCATCACTTGCCAATGACTAAACATACCAACCTGAGGAGGAAAACATGAACATGACAAAGCAACTATTAGGGGTGAGCCTCTTGGCGCTGACGGCCTTTGGGTCAGCAGCATTTGCCGAAGATGTGACGATTACGATCTGGTCGCTGGATGACGAGACCCAGCCTGCCTATACTTACGCGCAAGAATTCAGCGCAATGGATAACGGCATCACAATCGACTACCGTGAGATCCAGTTTGATGACGTGGTTTCTGAGTCCATGCGGGCCTTTGCGACAGGCCAAGCGCCAGACATTATCGCCGTGGATAACCCAGAGCATGCGCTCTTTGCCGCCCGCGGTGCGTTTCTTGATATCACCGATATGATTGCCGCCTCTGACGCGATCAATGCCGAGAACTATTTCCCCGGCCCGCTTAATTCTGTGACTTGGGATGGTCAGTATTACGGTGTTCCAAAAGCAACCAACACGATCGCGCTCTACTATAATGTTGATATGTTTACGGCCCATGGACTTGACCCGGATAGCCCACCGTCAACATGGGACGAACTGGTAGATGCAGCGCGAGCGCTGAACGATCCAGACAACAACATCTACGGCATCGCCTTCTCGGCCAAGGCCAGCGAAGAGGGCACATTCCAGTTCTTGCCATGGGCGCAAATGGCTGGTGGCGGCTACGAGAATATCAACACCGCAGGTGCTGTCCGGGCGATGGATATCTGGCGAACTCTTCTTGATGACAAGCTGGCCTCACCTGACACGCTGACACGCGGCCAGTGGGACTCGACCGGAACATTCAATGCAGGCAATGCGGCGATGGTTATTTCCGGCCCTTGGGAGCTGAACCGCATGGTTGAAGAAGCGCAGTTCGATTGGCGCGTGGCTCTTTTGCCGGTCCCCGAAGAAGGTGCTGAGCGCGCCTCTGCCATGGGTGATTTTAACTGGGCCATCTTCCAGTCTTCCGATCACCCAGCCGAAGCTTTCGCAGCCCTTGAGTATTTTGCGAGCCAAGATGACCGCCTGTTCCCAGAGTTTGGCCAATTGCCAGCACGCTCTGATATCGCGCTGCCACCAACCGGTGTTGCGCCAAAAGACGCGGCTCTGATCGTGTTTCTTGAGCAGCTGCAATATGCGCAGGCGCGTGGTCCGCACCCTGATTCGCCGCAAATCTCTAAGGCTATTCAAGACGCTATTCAGCTTTCGTTGACCGGGCAGCTTAGCTCGCAAGAAGCGCTGGATCAGGCTTAGGCAACCATCGACGCCATATTGAACTAAGACAAGATCCGGGCCAATGAGAATTGGCCCGGATATCTGTTAGGGAGGACCAAAAATGCGTCGCATAATGATGAGTGTAGTTGATGGGAAAGGCTTTGACCTTATTCTCGTTGGGGCTGCGCTGATATTTCTGTTCCTCTTTTCGGGCCTGCCGTTACTCTACAATATTCTGATGAGTTTTCAGGAGGTTGACATGTTCAGCCTCGGGAAATTCTTCAGGCCTTTTGTTGGCTTGGATAACTATCGGGCACTTTTATCCCAACCCGCATTCTGGCCAATAATGTGGAACACAATTGTCTTTGTGACATGTTCCATCGGGGGCCAGTTCCTTGTCGGCTTTTCATTGGCACTGTTCTTTAACCTGAACTTTGTTGGCTCCACCTTTATCCGCGGTCTCTTCCTGGTCTCGTGGGTAATGCCGGGCCTTGTGGTAGGTGCTATTTGGAACTGGATTCTCGCCGGAGACTTTGGCGTCTTAAATTACTTTCTCGAGAATTTGGGAATAATCGACGAAAAGATATTCTGGCGCTCCGATATCAATTATTCGCTCTGGGCGGTGATTATCACCAACATCTGGCTGGGCACGGCATTTAACATGATCTTGCTGTCTGTCGGCTTGGCGGGCATCCCTGAGGATGTATACGAGGCCGCAGAGCTGGACGGCGCCAACGCCATTCAGCGGCTCTGGACCATCACCCTGCCCATGATGCGCTCGACCATTGGCGCGGTGGTCTCGCTTGGGTTGATCTTCACCTTGCAACAGTTTGACCTGTTCGCTGCCATCACCAGCGGTGGCCCGGCAAACTCGTCTAATGTCGCCCAATATTGGGCTTGGGAACTATCATTCCGGCAATATGACTTTGCCAAAGGCGCCGCCATTTCCACCCTGATGATCTTCTTCGTCATGTTCGCGGCAATTGTCTATGTCCGCTCAACCAAGCACGAGGTGCGCGGATGACCAGTAATCGCATACAGTATACACTGCTGGGTATCGCCGTTATCTTTGCGCTGGTCTACCTGTTCCCGCTTTACTGGATGTATGTCACGGCGCTCAAATCAGGCACCGAGATCTTTGCCATCCCGCCGACATTTGTACCAAATGAGCCAAACTGGGGCGTCTTTGGCTATGTCTGGGAAGTCCGCGGCATGGGCAAATTCTTGTGGAACTCACTGGTCATTGCCACCGGCACAATGATCATCACCGCCGGGCTGGGCACTGGCTGCGCCTATGTTTTGGCGCGGTACCGCAATGTCTGGATAGATGTGGCCCTGTTCCTGATCTTGATGCTTCAGGTGCTGCCCGCCTCGCTGATGATCACCCCGTTATTTGTCGGCTTCTCACAAATCGGCCTGCTCAACACGCCGAGATTTGCCGTCATCCTCGCGGTTTCGGCCAAGGCAATGCCGTTCTTCGTCATCTTGGTGCGCGCCACGTTCATGGCCGTGCCGGGTGAGCTGGAAGAAGCCGCGCTGGTCGATGGAAACTCGCGCGTTGGCGCCTTTGTCAGCATCGTACTGCCCTTGGCTAAAAACGGCGTGTTGGTCTCGGCAATCTTGATCTTTATGCAGGCATTTGGTGAATTCGTTTACTCCAAATCCATCATCCAAGACGTGAATTTGCAGCCCGCCTCGGTCGGTCTGAATGCGTTCATGGGCCCCAACACCATCGAGTGGAATAACATCATGGCCTATGCCACAATTTACGTCACCCCCATTCTCGCAGCCTTTGTACTCTTGCAACAACGCATCGTTGCAGGCCTGACATCAGGAGCCCTAAAATGACCTCACCTCTTCAGATCGAGTTGAAAGCCGTTAACAAATATTATGGCAATTTTCATGCGCTCAAAAACATTGATCTTGCGGTGCCTTCCGGTACTTTTGTGGCGCTGGTTGGCCCTTCGGGCTGCGGTAAATCCACCCTGTTGCGCTCACTTGCCGGGCTAGAGGAAACATCAGGCGGCAAAATGGAAATCGCCGGCGTAGATGTTACAGACATGCCGCCGCGCAAACGCGATGTGGCGATGGTTTTCCAGTCTTACGCGCTTTATCCGCATATGACTGTGGCGCAAAATCTGACTTATTCGCTGCGCATTCAAAAGGTCGCCAAGGCCGAGCTGCGGGCGGCGGCTGAAAAAGTTGCAGCCTCAATCGGGTTGACTGAATTGCTTGATCGCTACCCACGCGAACTCTCTGGCGGGCAACGCCAACGTGTCGCCATGGGCCGCGCCATTATCCGCAACCCCAAAGTGTTTTTGTTTGATGAGCCGCTGTCAAATCTTGACGCCTCATTGCGTGTGCAAATGCGCAAAGAAATTCGCGCCCTACATGACCGCTTGGGCGCAACAACGGTTTATGTGACCCATGATCAGATTGAAGCCATGACAATGGCAGATCATGTTGTGGTGCTGCGGGCCGGTGTTATCGAGCAGCAAGCAAGCCCGATGACGCTGTATGAACGGCCAACCTCCAAGTTTGTTGCGGGCTTCATTGGCTCTCCAGCAATGAATTTTATCGAGGGAAAAATCTGCGACAATGGCACCTCAGTTATGTTGGAAATGGCAGGCGCGCCAAAGCTGGATATTGTACAAAAAGTAACACCAAACATGCCGGTTACCGTCGGTATAAGGCCTGAGCATATTCGGGTGGCACCGTCAGAAGAATGTGACTTTTCATTGCCAGTGACCCTCATTGAGACAACAGGAACAATGTCTTATGTCAGTCTTGGTACTGCGCCTGAGCTTTCGCTGATGCTCACAGATCGTACAGTGTTCTCAGTGGGTGATAATATTGGGCTGGTCGTCGACAAAGCTCGAATTCATCTGTTTGACCCTAAAACAGAGCAGGCGATTACGTAGGGCAGAGAGGGGCTGGCGCATTATTTAGAGCAACCTTCAACATCGACAGCCAGTTGAAATGCTGCCGAGCCAGCTTGGGTGGGGCCGGAACTCTTGCCATAGGCAAGCGCGCGAGACAGGTTTTTCACGACGATGCGAATGTGGTGCGCCAGCCAGAGGCTCATTGACCGCTGGAATGATCCCAAGGGAAATCATCAGTGCCGGGGCGGGCTGCGGGTGGCCCTGGCCGAGAAGCTGTGTCCGATCCTGACCCCTTCTCATGGTTTGCAAGCAAACCACTGCCGGGCAGTGGATGGGGTAGCGTTTGAACTATTGCCGTTTCGGTTTGTCGCCTTCCATATCCGGCAGTCGTGAAATGCCGTGCCGGTGCAAACAGCAATGCAATGAAGAGCGCGTCAAAAGCGGGATCGTCGGCTGCAAGGCATAGAGGCAATCGTCCAACGGCAGCAGCGTATGACGCCAAAAGGCAAGGACCATCGCCTCCTCAGCCGCGCTCAGAACCGCGGAACTGGGTTCCGTTGGTCCAGTTTTACGGTCTTCCACAGGCCATTTGGCGACCGTTTTGACATTGATGCCAAGGTCCCGGCTCAGCGCCGCGTTCGTCGCTTGCGATCGCTGAATTGTTGCTCTGATAGCGTGCGTGGCGCAGCCGTGACGTATCTGTCCCATAATGCTTCCTTCTATTCCAACGAATAGATTGGACCATCAAACCTTGGGATCAAACACCCAGGCAATATTGGCGCGGTATTACAAAATCAGGTCTTACGCGACCTCGTAAATGAGGCTGATCCCGTGTTGCGGCTTGGCGGCATGCGCGGGGATAGCATCACCACGATGGACCGCTGATCATGGATGATTTTCTCTATTCTGGCACGCTGCCCGCGCTGATCAAATTGCTCAAAATCGCAGCTTTAGCCGGCGGGGCTGGTGCGGCAATATTGCTTGTTATTGCGCTGCCGAAGTTGGGCGAAAAGAAGCACGATCATGCGCTGGTTGAGAGTGCATTGCTGATGCTGGCCCTCGGCGTGCTTGGCAGTGCGGCCGGGCTGGCGGGCGGCCTCAGCCGGGTTGGGGTTGTCGGCGATATTTACCCGGCGGCGCTTGTCTTCATGGGCAGCGCCGCAGCCTATCTGTTTGGCACAGACAGAACCAAAGGCCTGCTGGTGGCGATATCTGCCGTGGTGTTCTCGATCGCGCTGTTTATTGGCTATGAAGAGGGCGCGACAAGACGCAACTTTGCCGAAGAGCAGCGGGCGCTCCGTTCTGTCTGCCTTGATGCGCTGACCAATGCCGCCCTTGTCAGCAATGACGCCGCCTTTCACCGGTTTTGGGACAGGATGGGCGCGGTCGGGCGCAACGGTGAGGCCCGCAACCTTTGCGACACATTTGTGCGCCAATGGGCGCTTGGCCCGGCTTAACACTGCCGCCAACCCAGTTCGTAAAACCGAATTTACGATTGTTTTACGGGGCTAAGGCGCAAGCCTAATCCAAAGCAGAATAACTGCCTTGGAGGACGTAATGACATTTTGGGCTGAGGCTATTAGCATTGATGAAATTGAGGGTTTTGAACGCAGTAGCGCGAATGGCACCCTTCGACCGTCGCAAAACAAAACCAATCTGGCGTTGATCGGTTCTGCCCGCAGCAGCTATGGTGCAGAATGCGAAAAACCAACCAATCCGGGTTTTCTCAAGCTTGTTGAAACCGGCGATGTCGGCCCGTTTCGGACCACTGGTTTGCGCCCGGCTATTGATGCGCTCAAACGGATCATGGCTGAGATCAACTCTGAGCGCCCCACTATTTATAGCCTGCTGCGCTGCGAAGGCATGCTGGGCTGCCGCATGGTGCGCGGCTCGACCACCGCAATATCCAACCATTCATGGGGTACGGCAATTGACCTATCGATCATCGGCGCCAAAGAGCTGCCCGGCCCTGGCATGGTGCAGCGTGGCATTATGGAAATCTGGCCGATCTTTAACCGGCACGGCTTTTATTGGGGCGCGGCTTTTCCGCAGGCCGATGTCATGCATTTTGAAGCCTCCGAACAGTTGATCCAGAAATGGGCCAAGGCCGGGGCTTTTGGCGCGGTTTCTGTCAAAGGGCTGATCCACCGCCAAACAATCGGTGACCGTGGCCAAGAGATCAAGGACCTGCAATCCGCGCTAAACGGGCGGCTGCGGGCGGGATATTCGACCCAGACCGACATTTGCGAAGATGGGTTCTTTGGCATCGCCACCCGCGCCGCTGTGGTGGAGTTTCAGCGCAGGCAGGGGCTGTTTCGTGATGGGATTGCCGGGCGCAAAACGCACAGAGCACTAACGTAATGCACTGATTTAGCGGCGCATGACGAGCCGGGCAATTCGGCTAGTCATAGTCGCTAAACATACCTTTTTGCAAAATCTCAGAGCGGCGCAGCCCAGCCACGGGGTAGGCATTATCTTCCAACATTTGCTCAGGCTTAAACCCTTCTTCAAGCTTGCGCAGCCGCTCTATCGCCGACTGCGCCTCTTTGTTTTGCCCCGATGAGGCGTGCAAAGCCACCAAGTAGCGCAACGGTGGGATGAAGTTTGGCACAGCCGATGCGGCCCCGGCCAAATGCACCGCCTCGCTGATCCGCCCAGTGGCCGTGGCGGTCAGCGCCCGGCCCATATCGTACCAGTGCTTAAACGGTGTATCGCCCGCAAGCCTTTGTGATTTCACAGCAAAAACATGGGCTTCCTCAACCTTGCCCGCATGCAGCGCGGCGGTTGAGAGACAGTCCCATGCGAAGGGGTTGTTTTGGTTGGCCCGCACGGCCCGCTGCGCCAACTCAACCGCAACCGCGCCGTCACCGCGCAACAGCATCGCGGCGTTTGAAGCCGCGGCCAGAACCATCGAGTTGAGCGGCTCAAACTCCATCGCCCGCGCCGCCAGCTCGGTGGCCTCATCAACGGTGGTCTTGGGGTCAGCGCCGTGGCGCTCGACCATACGGATCACCCGCAGAAACACTTTCCAGGCCAGATAAATGCCGCGCGGGTCAAGAAAGAACGCTCGATCAAGCAGATCATCTGCGGCGTCAAATTCTTCGGCCCGCATGGTGAAAATGCGCCGCACAGCCAGCCGGCCAAGGATCGGCGCATCAAGACTGTTGCGCTGGGCATTTGGCCCGCTGAGCAGGGCGTCGGCATAGCCCTCAATGGCTTGGTTGACCAAGCATTGGATCTCATCGTTTTCCAGCGCAATCAGTCCTTCATGGCCGCGCGCCACCCGGTTTGACGCCCAAAGCCGCCGCCGCTGCGTGCCGCTATCAAGCGTGACCCGCAGTGCTGTCGCGCCGCCCTGAATTGTCGAATAGGCCGAGAAAATCAGCTGGTTCTTGTCGGCACGGCTTGGGGTGCTGCGCTGGGTGTTTCCGGGTGTGCTGATAGACACTGAGAACTGCTCTGACAGGCTGCGCGCCTGCGCATCGACAAACAGGTCTGTCACCAGCGCTTCAACCGGGTTGCCCGGCTCTGGTTTTTCAAACACCAACATACGCGGGGCCATGGCTGGGCCGGGGCTGGTATCTTCGATCGCGGCGAGCAAGCCTTCCGAGCGGCCCCGGCGGCCGCGCTCAATACGCAGCCAAGCGTCAAACTCAAAGTCGCGGATTTCCATGCCTTCAAGAAACAGGCCCGAGCCCTCGTTGAGCGCAATCGCACCGGGGTTGAGCGATATGTTTTTGCGGTCTGCCCGCACCAGCGCTTCGGCTGGGCCAAGCGCACGGCGCATCACTGCCAAAGCTTGGCGCAGGCTGGCGCTCTGCTGCGCCGGGGCGCGGTCGCTCCATAATTTCTCGCGCAGCCATACCCGCGAGCGGGTGAAATGCGGCGCGGTTATCAACAGTGCCGCCAGCGCTTGCGCCTTTTGCGAACTGAGCGGGGTCAGGTCTTCACCACCGGGCCCGGCAATGGCAAACGGCCCCGAGACAGTGAAGGTAATCTTTTGCATTTCAGTGTTCCCGACCATGTTTTGACATTACCCCAAACCGCTGATCCTTCAAAACAATGGGAAAAACGGCGCCTGCTTGTCTAAATCGGCGGGATTGAGCGTGAAATCAGCGTAAAAAGTGGGCCTTTGCGTAAAATAGCGGTGTTGGCCAAGCGGGAGGGTGGTTCAATTCGTTAATTGATTAACGAATCATTAGGGAGCGGGTTCATGGCTACATTTGGTAAATCTGGCAAATCAGGAAAATCCGGCAAGTCGGGGAAGTCCGGTAAATCTGGCAAATCGGGAAAGTCTGGCACGCTATTTGCCACAGACCATGCGGGCGGCGAGATGAGCGGACATCTCTCGCTGGCTTTGGCCATATCGCGTGACGCAACGGTGGGTGACTGGCAGGGCGGTGTTGACCCGGTGTTGCAGACGCTGGGCGCGCGTCATGCAAGGCTGTCCTACCTCACCCCGGCTTTGCGCGGTGATCTGATAGACCAAGACCTGATCGGCTCTGTCGCCGTTTTGCGCGGCGCGGCGACGGCCAGCGTAGAGGCGCAGGGCCACCCGATTGTCACCATCACCCGGCCGGGCAATGCTGATTTTGCCGGGCAGATGCCCTATCTGCGCGCCTATGCTGACCTGCGCGAAGACAGGCTACCAGAAATTCTAGAGCAAACCGATGACTTGCTGTCGTTTTTCGGGGCGATAGCGCATCTCGATGATGCCAGCCGCCAATGGACGCTGGAGCTGTTGGAAGCGGCGGTGCGCTTTGCCGTTCTGGTTGAGATGCCGCTGAAACATGAGTTTGAATGCCCACGGCCCAATGCCTATTCAAGCAATGTGCAGCCGATTATTCAAACCCCGGCGCATGGCTCGTTCCCCTCTGGCCATGCTTGCGAAAGCTTTCTGATCGCGACACTGCTCTACCGGTTGGCGCATAGCGAATCTGCGCATCATGGCATAACAAACAAGGCAACATTCTTCCGGCTCGCGGCCCGGATCACCGCCAACCGGACCGTGGCTGGGGTTCATTTCCCGTTTGATAACTTCGCTGGCGCGGCGCTTGGCTGCGCGCTCGGCGAGCACATAATAGCGCGGGCCAGAGGCGCGGAAGTTAAAACCACAATCGCCTTTGATCCGGCGGCGCATGCTGAAGACTTTAGCCTTGATGAGCTGGCCAATGTGCTGAGCACAGAGGCCACCACTGGGCCGGTTGCCTTTGACCACGTCCCCATTGTCCGAACATTCTGGGATCAGGCCAAGGCTGAATGGAGCTGAGCATGACATATGAATGGATAGCAACTGCGCAAGCGCCCGGCAGCCCGCCGCTGGCCGAACCCGCCCGCGCCTATATCGACTGGTGGTTGCAGGTGGAGCAGAGCAGCGGCGCAGGGGCGGGGCTCAGCCACCGGTTGATGGGCCTGTCTGCCGATGGCAAACGCGCCGTGCCGGTGGCCA
>JAESRD010000152.1 GCA_016764835.1 Paracoccaceae bacterium
CGCCGCTGCCAGCAGCGTTTCTTGGCCCGCAGGGCTGGCCACATCAGCCGCGACTTCGGTGACGGTTACGCCAAATTCGCGGCGCACAGCCTCGGCGGCCTCGGCCAATGGCGCGGCCCTGCGGCCGTTCATCACCAGATGAACCCCGGCGGCGGCCAATGCGCGCGCGCAACCCAACCCCAAGCCCTGCGAAGAAGCGCATACCAGCGCCCGTTTGCCGCGAATTCCAAGATCCATTTTCTATCCTCTCGTCGCGCCGCGTCTAATTTTTGCCGCGTTGACGCTTTATTGGTCTAACTTTAGTTTACTCGTTAGGCACGACTATTAACCGGCACTGCCGCCATCACAATGTGAATGTTGAATGACCGAGACACTTCCCGTTTATCGGGCTGAAAATTTTATCGTAACGCATGGGGTTGCCGAGGGCGATGCCGTGTCTTTTGCCGATGAATTGGTGGTGGATGACACCTACCAGCTGATGACCGGCACCGAGCAAGTCTCACTCATTGTTCAGCTCACGGCCGATGGGGCCAAATTTGTCGTGGCAGGCCAAAGCCCTGAGGGCACTGAGGGCCATGTTATTCATCTTGATTGCTGCCTCACGCTGATGACACCTGACAGCGCCACTTGCGAGGCGCTGGTTCTGGTCGAAGTGGTCGATGGCGGTGTTGAAGCGATATATTTGTTGCCACTGGCCCCGATTGACCCACGGGTTGATTACAAGCTTGTCGGCATAGACCGCCACGCCGCCACCACCCGTTTTGCCGAAGCCGCCTGCATTGCCTTTGGGCGTGGTACGCATATTACCATGGCCGGCGGCGAACAGCGCCCGATTGAACAGCTGGTCTTGGGCGACAAGGTGCTAACCCGTGATGATGGCCCGCGCCCCATTCGCTGGGTCGGCCAGCGCACAGTGCGGGCCACGGGCGAGTTTGCGCCAGTGATGATCCGCAAAGGGGCGCTGCATAATGAAAACGATCTGACGTTGAGCCCCGACAGCCGGATTTTTGTTTGGCAACGCCAAGACCGGCTGGGCGTGGGCCGCTCAGAGCTGCTGGTCAAGGCCCGATTGTTGGTCAACGGCGAAAGCGTTATTCGGCTTGAAGGCGGATTTATCGAGTACTTTCAGCTGCTTCTGGATGATCATCAGATCATCTTTGCCGTAGGGATTGCCGCAGAATCACTGCTGATAGATCCGCGCACCCGCACGGCCCTGCCAAAACAAGTGCGCGAAGATCTTATAGGTGATGCGCCCGGCCATAAGCGGCGGCCACATCAAGATTATGAAGTTGCAGAAATACTGCTGTCCAAGCCTGATGCGGTTGAGTTATTGCGCCGGGCAACGGTGAGTTAGTTTTCACCAATAACGAGCACCACGGCGTTGATCGGGGTAATGCCGTTAATGGTTGCGGTATTATCAGCCTCTAGCGATTCAGCCACAACAGTTCCGGCATCAGCGCCGAGGAATTCGCCGTATAGCTCGCCGTCGATATACATTGTATCGCCTTCACGGTCGGTCAAGCCGCCAGAATAATCTGCCTCAAAGAGGTTGCCTTGAGCGCTGTCAATTGCGCCGTTAACACTGATCTCACCTGAAAATGTTTGCCCTTCGAGCCTGTTACCAAACCCGATAAAATCGGTCATTTCGCCGTCAACGGCTCCGGTTCCAAAGTTTGCCGTCATTTGAAAATCGCCCAAAACAAAATTATCGTCGTCAAAATAGTCATCGACAGCCGGTTGTCCGGCGTCGCCAACCAAAATAACCGCATAACCATCATAAGTGGCGCTGCCCGATATCGGCATATTGGCGATTGGTGTTTCATCAAGGTAGAATGAATTGTCGAGCATTTCAGAGATAGCCACAAGCCTGTCTAGATCGTCGAGCACGGGTTCGCTAGAACCACCACAGCCGACAGCAAAAATACAGATCGACAGTATTCCAAATTTTTTAAACATAATATTGTTCCATTAGGCAATGCGTTGAAAAGCATATTTTTGTGCTTTCGCTCGGTCACTAACGCCGCCCACATCAGGCGCAAGAACATGCTGAAAGTCTGCTGTTCGGGCCAGATGCAGGCGTGCCGTCGCGCCGGGCGACAGGTGATTAGTCTTCGGCGATAATGATCACAACGGCACTGACGGATTCAGTACCATTAATGTTTGATATATTCTCATCTTCGAGAGAAGCCGCCGCAATAGTTCCTGCATCTGCGCCAACAAAAGCACCGTACAGATCGCCGTTAATGTTCAGCGTATCTCCATTAGGGTCGGTCAAGGCCCCGCGCATATCTGCCTCAAAAAGGTTCTGCTCAACGCTATCAATCGCGCCCATAATACTGATCTGGCCCGTATAGGCATCGCCACCGATCGCATCGCTTTGGCTAATGAAATTAGTCATTTCGCCGTCAACTGTTCCGGTGCCAAAGTTTGCTGTGATTTGGACATCGCCCAAAATGCCGTTCTCGTCGCCAAAATCATCAACCGTCACCGGCGAACCGGCTTCTGCTGTGACAATGAGAGCATAGCCATTATAGACAGCGCTGCCCGATACAGGCATATCTTCTGGCGCGGTTTCTTCAAGCAGCAGCGCACTTGTCAGCATTGCATTTGCTTCTTCAGCCCGCTCTAAATTGTCGATTGCGGTTTCGACCCTGCCACCACAACCGGCAACCAAAGCACAAACTGATAGAATTCCAATATTTTTAAACATGTTTTCCCCGTAATGTTATGCAGCGATCAACAAGCCTAACTTGCTGTGCTGCGTTAAGTACCGCCTTGGCCAGACGCATCCGGGCAGTTGCTGCTTCGCAAATACCCAAAACTGCGCCCGCGATCACTGCGCGGCGATAAATCCGGCATCTAGCTCATATATTCCGCCAAGCGTTGTCACCGCTGCCTGACCTGAACCCGCGACCGCCTCTTGGCTTTCGCCAATAAAATCACCTTGGATTGTGCCTGTAATAAAGACATCGCCCGTCGCCTCGGTATTGAGGCTCCCTTGAAGCGAGGCGCCAAATGTATCTTGGCTATTTGGGTTTGCGTCGCGGTCAATAAACCCGCCCGCAATTGTTAACTCACCCGTGTATTGGTTACCGGCACTATCATATATGTTGGTAACTTGACCATCCAGCGCCTGATCATTGGAACTGAAATCAACGTCGAGCACCATCTCACCGGCAATTTCGACAATCGGTGTGCCGTCATTAGAAACCGTGCCGCCAAAATAGCCGTTATATTCAGCACTACCGGTCAGCGGCAAAGCTGACGGGTCAGAATAGGCGGTGTCGCCGTAGCCGCCCGCCATGGCAAAACCGTCTGCGGCAAACTGCTCATAGCTCTCGACAACAGCCTCTTCATCCACCGGCTCTTGGTCATCACCTTCAAACCAACTGGTAATTTCGCCGCAGCCGCTAAGGGCCAGGCTCAATACACCGATGCTACCTATAAGGGTAAATTTACTCATCTGCTCACTCCAAGTCTTTTTAGGCCTGCCATTTGGCAGTCCCTATTTTCAACCTTTCTCTGCGCATGTTTTCCGTCTCATCGCGGTCGGATTTTACACACTAAGCCTATATGGCTTTAGAGAATCACCTCCCCCCTAATTTGGCCAACCAAAAGACAACAGGCAACGAACAATTAGCCCCATGCTTCCCCAGAGCTGAAAACCGCCCATCATAACCGGCAATTGGTGGCAATTTTGCCGCGCCAGATTGCACTTACCGGCGCAGGCTCCTATAGCTCCGCCCATGACAGTTAGCCCAAACTTGCCGCCCGAAATCGCCCGCCGCCGCACCTTTGCGATCATTTCGCATCCAGATGCTGGCAAGACGACACTGACAGAGAAGTTCCTGCTCTTTGGCGGGGCTATTCAGATGGCCGGCCAAGTGCGGGCCAAAGGCGAAGCCCGGCGCACCCGGTCTGACTTTATGGCAATGGAAAAGGAGCGCGGCATTTCGGTCTCCGCCTCGGCCATGTCGTTCGACTACAAAGAGTTTCGGTTCAACCTTGTTGATACGCCCGGCCACTCAGATTTTTCCGAAGACACATATCGCACACTTACGGCGGTGGACGCGGCCGTAATGGTCATTGACGGCGCCAAAGGTGTTGAGAGCCAGACCCAAAAACTGTTTGAAGTTTGCCGGTTGCGCGAGCTGCCTATCTTGACCTTTTGCAACAAGATGGACCGAGAAAGCCGCGACACGCTCGAAATAATTGACGAAATCCAAGAAAACCTTGCAATTGATGTGGCCCCGGCCACTTGGCCTATTGGCGTTGGCCGCGACTTTATTGGCTGTTATGATCTGCTCAATGACCGGCTAGAACTGATGGACCGGGCTGACCGGAACAAGGTGGCAGAGAGCGTCCAGATCAACGGGCTTGATGACCCGCGGATTGAAGAATATGTGCCGCCCGCGCTGCTAGAGACCCTGCGCGAAGAAGTTGAGATGGTCCGCGAACTGCTGCCGCCGCTCGACCCGCAAGCCGTGCTTGAAGGCACGATGTCGCCGATCTGGTTCGGCTCGGCCATCAACTCCTTTGGCGTCAAAGAACTGATGGAGGGCATCGCCAAGTTCGGCCCGGTGCCACAAACTCAGTCAGCCGAGCCGCGCAATATTTCGCCCGATGAGCCCAATGTTATGGGCTTCGTGTTCAAGGTTCAGGCAAATATGGACCCAAAGCACCGTGACCGCGTTGCCTTTGTCCGCCTCGCCTCGGGGCATTTTAAGCGCGGCATGAAGCTGACGCATGTGCGCTCAAAGAAGCAGATGGCCATCACCAACCCGGTATTGTTCCTCGCTTCAGACCGTGAATTGGCCGAAGAAGCTTGGGGCGGCGACATTATTGGCATCCCCAATCACGGCCAGCTGCGCATTGGCGATACGCTGACCGAGGGCGAAATGATCCGGGTCACCGGCATCCCGTCTTTCGCGCCGGAGCTGTTGCAAAGCGTGCGCGCGCTCGACCCGATGAAGGCCAAACATCTTGAAAAAGCGCTGATGCAGTTTGCCGAAGAAGGGGCTGCCAAAGTGTTCAAGCCTGACATTGGCTCCGGCTTTATTATTGGCGTTGTTGGCCCGTTGCAATTTGAGGTTCTGGCCTCGCGGATCGAGCTGGAATACGGTTTGCCGGTCAAGTTTGAGGCCAGCCGCTTCACCTCTGCCCGCTGGGTGACTGGCACAAAAACCGCCGTCGATACGTTTGCTTCGGCCAATAAGCAGCATCTGGCATATGATAGTGACGGCGACCTCGTTTATTTGACCCGATTGCAATGGGACATTGATCGAATCGAGCGCGATTACCCCGAAATTGTGTTAACCGCGACCAAGTCAATGATGGCGTAACGGCGACAGTATCCCAAATTTCTCCCTAATGTTTCCAGGAATCTGTTCGAATTCGCATAATTGTGGCTTTATTCGGGCAAACATGGCCATTTTGATAGAAAATACTAGCCCGGAAATTAGCAATCAGCGATGCTCATTGAGCAGCTTAAATTTGAGCTTGCAGAGTAATTGCATTGCATCTGGATCAGCCTCTTGCGGAATTTACCTTGGCTGGTTTTCATTATGAGTAGGAAATTTTATGAGACTGAGTAATTTTCTGGGCGCTATAGCCCTTTCCACCAGCACGTTTGTTGTCGGTGCGGCGTCGGCCGCCACCTATGATATTTCATGGATCGGTGACGACGACTACACCATGACCGGCCAGCTGATATTTGATGATGCGCTGTTGGGCAGCGGCATCATTGATGAGACGCAGATTACCGATCTGACCATCGACGTCATGTATATGGGTGCCTCAGTTGGCACACGTTCCTATTTGACTGATGGTGCCGGTATCTATGACAGTACTTTCAACCTCAACTTTGACACGATCACTGGAGAATTCCTGACCGGCGGTCTTTCGGACTCCTCAATAGGGCAGCTTTGGTTCACAGGCCCCGGTGGCACCACTTGCGAAACATTCGGGTTTGCGAGCGGGGCTTCAAGCCAAGCCGTGTGTGTCGATGGTGATTTTGTAGCGAGCAGCAATACTCTCCTGCGTGATTCAATACTGACAACAACATTTGTTGCTGCCGTGCCGTTGCCAGCAGGTGGGCTTTTGTTGCTCAGCGCGCTTGGCGGTGCTGCGGGCCTGCGCCGCAAACGTAAAGCCTGAGTCTCACAGCAATCTGCATGACGAAACGGGGCGCTCAGTTTTGGGCGCCCTTGTTCATTATTCCGTCAAAAAAGCAATTGGCAGGCAAGGCACCGCACGCGCCAGTTGCCATGCCGCGTCAACCGAATCCTCTGCCTGAATTTGTTAAGAACGCGAAAATTTCAAAGAGATTGCTGTCGGCGATGCTGCAACAATAAGTCTGAGCATAAGTTATCGTTGCCAAACCTTGAGGTCAAATTAACAAATGCGCCTAAAAAATTAACAAATGCGCCTAAAATAGGGCAGTTTTGCGCCGTTTTCGCGTTAACCCTAGCACCAAACGGCCAAGAATGCGATATTGCCTCAACTTCTCGCGGATGACGCTGCGGGTTTTTGTTTTGTTAGCCTGCTTATTTGCGGAAATGTTCGGCAGGCAGTTTTTTGGGAGAATGGTTATGATGACCTTTACTAAAGTTGCAGCTGTTGCTGCTATCGCGCTTGCTGGTTTTAGCGGCGCAGCGCAGGCAGCCACAGTTGGCCTGACGATCGATACTGATTTTGTTGAGTTTAATTTTGGCGCCTCAACTTGGGACGACGAATTCACATTCACAATCACAGATACCGCCTATTTACTGGTGACTGACATCTATGTGTCGGGCGACATGTTCGAAGTCAGCGCCAATGGCAGCTCCTTGGGCGAAACATCTGCCGTACCCGCCGGCGCTGGTCTTTATGAAAGCAATCCTTACATTGCCCTGTTCAGCGATGATTTTAGCTCGGCCGTTTTCGAGCTGGCCGCTGGATCCTATACGATCTCGGGTCTGGTTTCCCAAGCTGCGACAGGGTTCACTTCAGGTGCGGGTGCTGTAAAGCTCTCTTCCTTTGACATCACCGCCGCTGTGCCTGTGCCAGCCGCTGGCCTGATGTTGCTTAGCGCATTGGGTGGTTTTGCTGGGTTGCGTCGCAAGCGCAAAGCCTAATTTCTAAATTACCAACCACTAATTTCGGGGCGTCCTTCATCGGGCGCCCCTTATTTTTTGCCGCGACAAGCGACAATGCAACCAAGGGGCGAATAGCTTATGTTTCCTTGACCTTTATAGGTTTTTAACATAGATTTCCGGCTGACGAACGCGCGGCAATATGGCCGAGCGGGGGCCGCGCCGAGATGCGGCTTAAAGAGCTGCTGCCATTGGCGCAAAGGACTACATGACACAATTCTCAGACCTGAACCTTGACCCAAAGGTTCTTCGTGCCGTTGTCGATAGCGGCTATGAAACCCCCACCCCCATTCAGGCCGGTGCTATCCCCCCTGCCCTTGAGGGTCGCGATGTTTTGGGCATTGCCCGAACCGGCACTGGCAAAACCGCCAGTTTCACGCTGCCAATGATCACGATTTTGCAAAAAGGCCGCGCCCGTGCCCGCATGCCACGCAGCTTGGTGCTTTGTCCGACGCGCGAATTGGCCGCCCAAGTTGCCGAGAACTTCGACACTTATGCCAAACATACCAAACTGACGAAGGCGCTGCTTATTGGTGGTGTCAGCTTTAAAGAGCAAGATATGCTCATTGACCGGGGTGTTGATGTTCTTATCGCCACGCCGGGCCGTTTGCTTGACCATTTTGAGCGCGGCAAATTGCTGCTTACCGGCGTGCAAATCATGGTGGTTGATGAAGCTGACCGGATGCTCGACATGGGGTTCATTCCCGATATTGAGCGCATCTTTGGACTGACACCATTCACCCGCCAAACTCTGTTCTTCTCGGCGACGATGGCCCCCGAAATTGAACGTATTACCAATATGTTCCTGTCTGCACCCGCGCGGATAGAAGTGGCGCGGGCGGCAACGACCGGTGAAAACATTGCGCAAGGCGTGGTCATGTTTAAGGCCAGCCGTAAAGACCGCGAAGCAACGGAAAAGCGCCGCTTGTTGCGTGCCATGATCGACGGTGAGGGCGAAGGCTGCACCAATGCCATCATCTTTTGTAATCGTAAGGTTGATGTTGACACCGTCGCTAAGTCGTTGAAAAAGTATAAATATAACGCAGAGCCTATCCACGGCGATCTCGATCAATCGCAACGCATGAAGACTTTGGCCGCGTTTCGCGATGGCAGCCTAAACTTTCTTGTAGCCTCTGATGTTGCCGCCCGCGGGCTCGACATTCCGGCCGTGAGCCACGTGTTTAACTTTGATGTGCCCAGCCATGCTGAAGATTATGTGCACCGTATTGGTCGCACTGGTCGCGCCGGACGCAAGGGCACGACAATGATGATCTGCACACCGCGTGATGAAAAAAATATGGCCGATATTGAGCGGCTGGTTCAGTCTGAGATCCCTCGGCTCGACAACCCGCTTAAGCCCAAAGCAAGCACAGAGGCTGAGCCTGAGGCCAAGGTTGAAGAAGCCAGCGCAGAACCAGCAAAAGCGACGGCCGAGCGCCCTGCCCGCACCCGCACAAGAAGCCGGTCGCGGAACAAACCCGAGCCGCAGAACACCGTCGCAGCGGAAGAGACCGCAGCCCCGGCGCCTGTCGCCGCTGAGCCGTCTCCGGAAGTTGAAGCGGCACCAAAGCCGCAAAAAATCCAAGGGCAAAATCAGGCTCAGAACCAAAACCGTAACAATACGCGCAATGAGCGCGGCGGTCGGCGGTCAAACAACCGGCGGCGCGATGAAAGCTTCGTCGGCTTGGGTGAAGATGCGCCCGGGTTTATAATGATGAGTTTTGATGAGCGCTTGGCGCTTAATAGCGAAGAGGCAGGCTAACCGCCGCTTCATGCTTTAACAATAATTCAAAAGGCCCGGCAAATTGCCGGGCCTTTTGCTTTGTATCTAGCCGAGACGACTGACCACGACGGTCACTTCCGGCTTTTTGCCGATCTCGTTCTGCGCAGACCGACGCACGATATTGCGCAGCTCTTTATCAAGTTGCTTCTCGTTCTTCAGCAGTTTTTTCGACGCTTTGTTCACGAATTTGCTCAAGTCGCGTTCCAGCGCCTCGACCAAACCGCCATCAGAGCGCCCAACTTCTGGCAGCCCCATGGTTTCGCACCACGGATCGCCTAAGGCTTCGTCCTGCTCATCAACAATCAGCGTCACCAGAACATGGCCGTTGAGTGCCATGCGGATCCGGTCGCGGATCACGCCATCAAGCGCGCCTATCATAACCTGGCCGTCAATATAGGTGCGCCCGGTTTCAATATATTCTGCAACTTTAGGCGCATTGCCCGACAGGTCGATCATCATGCCATTTGTGGCGACAATCGACTTGATGCCGGCCTCTTCGCCCAGCTTGGCATGAATGCGCAAATGCCGGTGTTCGCCGTGCATTGGGATCAACATTTGCGGCTTTATGATCTGGTGCATCTCTTGCAGATCGGGCCGGTTCGCGTGACCTGACACATGGTAGAGCGCAGGATCATCAACAATATCAACGCCCTTTTCAGAGAACTGGTTCATGATCCGGATCACGCCGCGCTCATTGCCCGGAATGGTTGAGGACGAGAACAAGAACATGTCACCCTCTTTGAGCGACAGCCCCATATAAGAGCCATTGGCCAACTGAGCCGAAGCGGCACGCCGCTCGCCCTGGCTGCCTGTTACCAGCAAAAACACTTTTTCGCGGGGTAGATCATTAGCTTCTTCTGGGCTGATCGTCTCAGTGAAACCAGTCAGAAGACCTGTCTCCAAAGCCGCCTGGGTCATCTTCCGCATTGAGCGGCCCAGCAGGCAAACCGAACGGCCAGAGGCCTCTGCAGCCAGTGCCAGCGTCTTGAGACGTGCAACATTCGAAGCGAATGTAGTGGCCACGACCATGCCCGGCGCATCGGTGAACAATTTTTCAATATTGCCCGAAAGCGACGCCTCGGAGCGGCCCGGATTGGGCGAGAAGATATTGGTCGAGTCGCAGGTCAGAACCTTGACGCCGTCTTTGGCAATCGAGGCCCAAAGCGCGCGGTCAAAGGGTTCGCCAACAATCGGGGTCTCATCAATTTTGAAATCGCCCGAATGCACGATACGGCCATCTGGCGTGTCGATCACCAGCCCGGCGCTTTCAGGGATCGAGTGGCTGATTGGCACGAAGCCAACGCTAAACGGCCCAAGCTGGGTCACTTCTGGCCAAGCCTCGACAATGCGCAGCGCGCTTTCAGGCGCACCAGCTTCATCAAGCTTGCCGCGCGCGATCTTGCCGGTAAATTTACGGGCAATTACCGGCACGCGCAGTTTGTCCCAGTAATGGCCAATCGCACCAACATGGTCTTCATGCGCATGGGTGACAAAAATCGCTTCAATGCGGCTCTTGTTGGCCTCAAGCCATGCAATGTCTGGCAGGATGATATCCAGCCCCGGTGTCGTGTCCATGTCTGGAAATGTAATACCGAGGTCAACGACAATCAGCCGCTCCTTGCCCGGTTTTCCATAGCCGTAAACATAGGCATTCATGCCGATCTCGCCCGCGCCACCGAGGGGGAGGTAAATCAGTCTTTCGCCGCTCATCGCGTATCCCTATTATAGTTGTGGATGACGGTCAGCCCGTGCATCGTCAAATCATCTTCAATTTTGTTAAACAGCACATCGCCTTGCGCGAACAAAGAGGCAAGACCACCTGTGCCGATTATCTTCATTTGTCGGTCTCTTTCGCCGCGAATGCGGTCGCAAATACCACGGACCAGGCCGACATAGCCCCAGAAAATTCCAGACTGCATACATGCCACAGTATTGGTGCCAATAACAGCCTGCGGCTTGCTCACATCTACATGAGGCAAAGCAGCCGCGGATTGGTGCAACGCTTGCAGGCTCAGGTTCACACCGGGCGCGATTGCGCCGCCAATATAAGCGCCGTCAGTATCGACCACATCAAATGTCGTCGCCGTGCCAAAATCGACAATGATAAGATCACCGCCATGGCGGTCAAAGGCGCCAGCTGTGTTGACCAAGCGGTCAGGGCCAACTTGGGTGCCTGCATCAACCCGCGGCAGTACGGGCAGCGCGCAGTCAGGTTTGCCAACCACCAGCGGCCGGCAACCAAAGTAACGGTCGGCGAAAACGCGCAAGTTAAACACCACACGCGGCACGGTTGATGAGATGATCACAGCGTCGATTTCGACATCTATGTTTTGGTGGCGCAGCAAGGTGGAGAGCCAGACATAATATTGGTCTGCGGTGCGCTGCCATTCGGTGGCCGTGCGCCATGTGGCGATAAAGCCGGTGCCATCCCAGATAGAAAACACCGTGTTGGTATTACCGCAATCAATCGCCAGAAGCATCACAGCCTCCCTTTTAGAAAAATACGTCCGCAGCGGCGATGGTTTTGGGTCCATCATCACAGCCGAGAACAAGGTTACCGTCTTTATCAATGGTTTCAAACCGGCCCGTGACAATGTTGTCGCCGGTACGGGCTTTGGTAGTTTGGCCAAGCCTGGCGGCATGGCGCAGCCACGCTTCGCGTATGGGGGCAAAGCCATCTGCGCAAAACTGCGCTTCCAACTTGGCGAAACTGCGCGCCAAAAGCCCCAAGAACGCGCCGGGGCTGACATCACCGCCTAGCGCGACGGGCGCAAAAGCGCCGCCTTGGTCATCTGGCGCTTGGGCTAGGTTGACGCCAAAGCCAATAGACAGCCAGTTCACCTGCCCGGATGTTCCATTGGCCTCAAGCAAAATACCTGCAACTTTGCCCCCATCGAGCAACACATCATTGGGCCATTTGAGCGCCAGATCGCGGTTTCCAGAATGCATTTTTAGGGCTGAAAGAAGTGCGAGTGCGGCAATGAATGACCGTTGGGCGGCTTGTGATGGGCTGGCTATTGGCCGGTAGATCAGCGTTGCGGCAAGGTTGCCTGCCGGTTGCACCCACGTCTTGCCTTGCCTGCCACGCGCGGCGGTTTGCTCGGCCGCCATAATCCATGTTGGCCGAGACAGCGAGGTCGCGCGGCGCGCGGCCTCCGTCATTGTGCTATCGACGCGGGTAAGAACCACTCGGTCATAGCCATCTGGCCAGCCGTTTGTCGCGCTGGGTTTAGTTGGCAATCGACGCAGCCGCAGCGGCGGCCAAAGGCTCTAAGCCAAACAGGTTGAACACGCCAAAGACCATGGCCGCAGCCGAGACCACCAAGAAGCCCCAAAGCACTGGTGATGTTGATGGATCAAGCGGCGCGTCACGCTCTTCGCCGAAATACATGTAGTAGACGATGCGCAGGTAATAGAAGGCGCTGATGACCGAGGCGACAACCCCGGCAACAGCCAGCCAAGCTATGCCGCCTTCAACCGCAGCGCGAAGCACATAGAACTTGCCGAAGAAGCCAACCATTGGCGGCACACCAGCCATGCTGAACAGCAGGATCAACATCGCCAAAGCCCGCAAAGGTTCGCGTTTGGAATATTGGTGAAGCGCGCCGATATCGGTGACCGGTCGGCCATCTTTTTCCATCATGAGGATGAAGGCAAAAGTCCCAATATTCATGGTCACATAGATGGCCAGATATATCAGCATGGCGCGCACGCCAAAGGCGGTGCCCGAGGCGAGGCCCATCAGGGCAAAGCCCATGTGGCTGATTGAAGAATAGGCCATCATCCGTTTGATATTGGTTTGGCCGATCGCCGCAACCGCGCCGACGAACATGGAGGCCAATGAGAGCATGGCTAAGATTTGCTGCCATTGCCCGGTAATTTCGCCGAATGCATCATGCAAAACACGGGCGAAAAGTGCCATGGCGGCAATTTTGGGGGCGGTGGCAAAAAAGGCGGTAACCGGGGTCGGAGAGCCTTCATAGACATCAGGTGTCCACATATGGAACGGGGCAGCCGAGACTTTGAATGCCAGCCCGGCCATCAGGAAGACCAAGCCGAACAGCAGGCCCAATGTGAACTCATGTTCAACCGAGACAATGATGCCAGAGAACAAAGTGGTGCCAGCGAAGCCGTAGGTAAGCGAGGCGCCGTAGAGCAGCAGCCCAGAGGACAAAGCGCCAAGCACGAAATATTTCAGGCCCGCTTCGGTCGATTTTTCGCTGTCGCGGCGCAAAGCGGCAATAACATACAGCGCCAAGCTTTGCAGCTCTAGCCCCATATAGAGCACCATCAAGTCGCCTGCGGAGACCATGACCATCATGCCGACAACGGCAAGGATCACCAAGATCGGGTATTCGAACCGCAGCAGGTTGCGCCGAATGAGATAGCCCTGCCCCATGAACAAAACCGATGCTGCCGAGAGCAGAATGGCGACTTTGGCAAAGCGGGCAAAGCTGTCATCGTTGAAGCTGCCATCAAAAGCAGTGACATCGCCGTGGCCGCTCCAGCCGATCCAAAAAGCGACGCCAACAAAGAGCAGCGATGTGATGGCGACCAGCGGTCGGGCCATCTCGTCTTTGCCAGTATAGACAGCCGCCAGCAGAGCAATAATCGCAAACAGCGACAGGGTGATCTCAGGCAGAATGATTTGCAGGTCAGATGTGATCATCACCGGCTCCTAATGCGACGCTACTTGGCTAATACCGGAGACAGCTGCCTGCGCGGTTTCAACCTGACCGAGCAGCGCGGTGACGCTGGGGCCAATGATATCAGTGATCAGCGCCGGGTAGACGCCGAGGAGAATTGTCATAACGATAAGGGGCGCAAAGATCAATTTTTCACGCGTATTCATATCGGTGATGGAGCGCAAAGCTTCCTTGATAAGGTCACCCAAAACCACGCGGCGGTAGAGCCACAGCGCATAAGAGGCCGAAAGGACAACGCCGAACGTTGCGAAAGCGGCGACCCAAGTATTGGCTTGGAAGATACCCATAAGAGTGAGGAACTCGCCGACGAAACCAGAAGTGCCCGGGAGGCCAACATTGGCCATGGTAAACAACATGAAGACCAGCGCGTAGGTGGGCATCCGGTTGATCAAGCCGCCGTAAGCGTCGATCTCGCGGGTATGCATCCGGTCATAAATGACACCGACGCAGAGGAACAGCGCGCCAGAGATAAAGCCGTGGCTGATCATCTGGAAGATTGCACCATCTAAGCCCTGCTGGTTCATTGAGAAGATACCGGCGGTGACATAGCCCATATGGGCGACGGATGAATAGGCGATGAGCTTCTTCATATCTGACTGCACCAGAGCCACCAGAGAAGTGTAGACGATGGCAATGGCCGACATCCACAACACCATTGGCGCAAAGAGTTCTGAGGCGTTGGGGAACATGGGGAGGCTAAAGCGCAAGAAGCCGTAGCCGCCCATTTTCAAAAGAATCGCGGCAAGTACGACCGAGCCAGCGGTTGGCGCTTGAACGTGGGCGTCGGGCAGCCAGGTGTGGAACGGCCACATTGGCATTTTGACCGCGAAGCTGGCGAAGAAGGCGAGGAACAGGAGTGTCTGCACACCGCCGACGATTTGCACGCCGAGCACCGAGAAATCTGTAGCTCCGAAGGCGAATGTTAAGAGCGCCGTCTCGCCCTCGCCGCAGCCGCCAATACAGGTCGTGCCGGAAATGGTGAACATCGCCACCATGGCAACCAGCATCAGCACTGAGCCGAGGAAGGTATAAAGGAAGAATTTGAATGCCGCATAGACCCGGTTCGCCCCGCCCCAGATCCCGATGATCAGGAACATTGGGATCAGGCCAGCCTCAAAGAACAGGTAGAACAAGACCAGATCGAGCGCCATGAACACGCCGAGCATCAGCGTTTCTAGCAATAGGAACGCGATCATGAATTCTTTGACGCGCTTATCGACGGTCCAACAGGCGCCGATAACCAGCGGCATGAGGAAGGTTGAAAGCATGACGAATAGGATGCTGATCCCGTCAACGCCCATCCGGTAATGCAGGCCGACCAACCAAGTGCGGTCTTCGACAAACTGGAAGTCTGTGTTGGACGCGTCAAACCCGAAGAGGATGAACAGCGAAACCACGAAGGTGAAGATGGTTGTGGCCAGAGCCACCCATTTCGCATTCGCCTGTGCGGCCTCATCATCGCCGCGCAGGAACAGCGCCAAGATTACCGCGCCGACCAGCGGGATAAAAGTCGTCAGTGACAGAAGATTGCCCATCAGTTTGCACCTCCGCCAAGCGTCATCCAAGTAAGCATAAGTGCAATGCCGATCACCATGGCAAAGGCATAGGTGAACACATAGCCAGATTGCCAGCGGCTTGCCAGCCGGGTCAGCCGTGGAACAACGCCCATGGCGATGCCGTTAAGTGTGCCGTCAATTATGTTGCCGTCGCCGCGCTTCCACAAGAAGCGGCCGAGCGCCATTGCCGGGCGGATGAAGATCGCCGAATAGATCTCATCGAAGTACCATTTATTGAGCAAGAAATTGTAAAGAGGCCGCTGGTTTGCGGCCAGTTTTGCTGGCCAATCAGGCCGGCGAATATACATCTGATAAGCCAGACCAAAGCCCAACAGCATGGCAATAAACGGCGAAACTTTGACCCAATTGGCAACGTGATGCGCCTCATCCAGAACATGGTTATCCGGGGCCATGTAGATCGCACCTTGGCCCGGTGCGGCGGCCATTGCGTGCTCTTCGGCTTCTGCCTCGCCATGCTCATCGGTCACTTCAGCCGTATCATGTGAGGTTGTCTCACCATGTTCCTCGGCCGATACCTGATGCGTTGGGATGCCGAAGAAGGTGTTCACCTTAGCGTGGTCGCCAAAGAACGAACCGTACCAAACCATGCCTGCCAGCACTGCGCCGACGGCCAAGAAGCCAAGCGGCACCAACATAACCATTGGGCTCTCTTGTGCATTCTCATGTTTATGCGCATCGCCGCGGGCCTCGCCGTAAAAGGTGAGGAACATCAGCCGCCATGAATAGAAACTTGTGAACATTGCGGCGATGACCAGCATCCAGAACGCATAGTTCGATGTGACATAGGCACTCTCGATGATCGCGTCTTTTGACAAGAAGCCAGCAAAACCGATCGTGGTCAGCGGAATGCCAACGCCGGTGATCGCCAAAGTACCGATCATCATTGCGCCGAATGTATAGGGAATCTTTTTGCGCAGACCGCCGTAATTGCGCATATCTTGCTCGTGATGCATCGAGTGGATGACCGAGCCTGCGCCGAGGAACAACATGGCTTTGAAGAAAGCATGTGTCAGCAGGTGGAACATGGCCACGCCGTAAACGCCCGAGCCAGCGGCGACAAACATATAGCCGAGCTGCGAACAGGTCGAATAGGCTATGACGCGTTTAATATCGGTCTGCACCAAACCGATGGTTGCAGCGAAGAAGGCCGTGGACGCACCAAGGAAAACGACGAACTGCTTAGTTTCAGGCGCAAATTCGAACAGCGGCGACATCCGGCAAACCAGAAAGACGCCGGCGGTAACCATGGTCGCGGCGTGGATAAGGGCCGAAACCGGGGTTGGGCCTTCCATCGCGTCGGGCAGCCAAGTGTGCAAAAACAGCTGGGCTGATTTGCCCATGGCGCCAATAAACAGAAGCATTGCCAACAGGTTGGCGGCGTTCCAGTCGCGCCAGAGGAAGCGCAATTCGGTTTCACCAATGGTCGGGGTGGCGGCGAAGATGACATCAAAGTTAACGCTGTCGGTCAGCGCGAAAAGCCCGAAGATGCCCAAAGCAAAGCCAAAGTCGCCGACACGGTTGACCACAAAGGCTTTGATCGCTGCGGCATTGGCGCTTGGCTTGCGGAAATAGAAACCGATCAGCAAGTAAGAGGCAACGCCCACGCCTTCCCAACCGAAGAACATTTGCACGAGGTTGTCGGAAGTCACCAGCATCAGCATGGCGAAGGTAAAGAAAGACAGGTAGGCGAAGAAACGCGGCTTGTAGCTTTCACCTTCGCGGAACTGGCTGTCATGCGCCATATAGCCGATGCTATAGAGATGGACCAAAGCCGATACTGTGTTGACAACAATCAACATAATCGCCGTTAGCCGGTCGAGGCGAATGGCCCAATAGGTGTCGAGCGAGCCCGATGAGATCCACCGCATCAGCTCTATCTGGCGCATCTCACCGTCAAAGGTAAGAAACACGATCCAAGACAGGAAAGCGGCCAAGAACAGCAAGCCCGTGGTCACATATTGCGCCCCGGTCTCGCCGATGATCCGCCAGCCGAAACCTGCGATCAGCGCGCCAACCAATGGCGCGAATAGGATAATGGTTTCCATCGGCTAGCCCTTCATCACATTGACATCTTCGACGTCGATCGTGCCACGGTTTCGGAAGAAACAGACCAGAATGGCCAGCCCGATGGCGGCCTCTGCGGCTGCAACTGTCAGAACAAACAAGGTAAAGACCTGCCCAGTCAAATCGCCCAGATAAGACGAGAACGCGACAAGGTTGATGTTCACCGCCAGGAGCATCAGCTCAATCGACATCAGCAGAATGATGACGTTCTTGCGGTTCAAGAACAGTCCGAAAATACCGATGACGAACAAAGCCGCCGCGACCGTTAGATAATGTTCCAATCCGATCATGTCTTACTCCTCTGCCCGTGTGGGGCGCGCCAGTTGCGCCAAACGCGGTAGATCACATAGGTCAGCGAGATCTTGGCGAGATAAATCGGCGCCAACATCCATAGGCTGAATTGGGCTAAGAGGTCTGAAAATGCTTGCATTTACAGTCCCTGCCCCGGTTTTACATCTTTCAATACCATGGCCTTTGCCGGGTCACGGAACATCTGCTCCAGAATATCTTGGCGCTTAACATCTTTGCGGTGCCGCAGCGTCAGCAAAATCGCCCCGATCATAGCCACCAGCAAAATCAGGCCAGAGAGTTGGAACAGCAGGAAGTAGCGGTCATAAAGCAGCGCGCCCAGCTCGGCCGTATTGTTGCCACCGCCAACCGGCGAGGCCAACCGCTCAGACACACCGTCAGAGAAGTTCCAAACGCCGAGCGCCATGACCAGCTGCATGATAATCACCACGCCGATCAACAAAGCCAGCGGCATATAGCGCGCCATTTCGGCCTTGAGCGCGGCAAAATCAATGTCGAGCATCATAACGACGA
>JAESRD010000153.1 GCA_016764835.1 Paracoccaceae bacterium
ATGTTGGCGGCGAAGTGCTTTGCACAGTCTTCTAAGGAGCCGGATATGTCACGTATCGGAAAAAAACCGGTCTCCTTGCCCGATGGTGTTACCGTCGAGATCAATGGACAGACTGTAGAAGTAAAAGGCCCTAAGGGCACGCGTACCTTCAAAGCGACTGATGATGTTTCAATCACGCTCGAAGATGGCGCTGTTGTTGTCACACCGCGTGGTTCTTCCAAGCGGGCGCGTCAGCAATGGGGCATGTCACGTACGATGATCGTAAACTGCATCACCGGTGTCACCGAGGGTTTCAAGAAAGAGCTTGAAATCCAGGGTGTTGGTTACCGCGCACAGCTTCAGGGCAATAACCTGAAATTGCAGCTTGGTTACAGCCACGATGTCATCTTTGCTATTCCTGACGGGGTTACGGTCACTGCACCAAAGCTCACACAGGTTATTGTCGAGGGTATCGATCAGCAGCTCGTCGGCCAAGTCGCGGCCAATATCCGTGAATGGCGCAAGCCAGAGCCTTATAAAGGCAAGGGTATTCGCTACAAAGGCGAGTTTATCTTCCGCAAAGAAGGCAAGAAGAAGTAAGGACGCATAAAATGGCTACTAGCAAACGGGACTTGTTTCTGAAGCGCCGCCAGCGCGTTCGGAGCAAACTTCGCAAGGTGAATACGGGGCGCATGCGCCTGTCAGTTCACCGCTCAAACAAGAATATCAGCGTCCAGCTGATTGATGATGCGGCCGGTGTTACACTGGCTTCAGCATCAACGCAGGACAAAGATCTTGGCGTTTTGGGCAAGAACAATATCGAAGCCGCAACTAAAGTGGGCGAAGCAATTGCTAAGCGCGCTAAAGCTGCCGGCGTTGAAGAAGCTTATTTCGACCGGGGCGGCTTCCTGTTTCACGGGAAAGTCAAAGCACTGGCCGAAGCGGCGCGTAGCGCCGGGCTGAAGATCTAAAGGAGCGAGGAATATGGCAGAGAGACAGAACCGCCGGGGAGGTCGCGATCGCGACGAGAACCCGGAATTCGCTGACCGCCTCGTGGCGATCAACCGCGTATCCAAGACGGTCAAAGGGGGTAAGCGTTTTGGCTTCGCCGCTCTGGTCGTTGTTGGTGATCAAAAGGGCCGGGTCGGCTTTGGCAAAGGTAAAGCCAAAGAAGTACCCGAAGCGATCCGTAAAGCAACTGAGCAAGCTAAGCGCCAGATGGTTCGTATACCTCTGCGCGAAGGCCGCACTCTGCACCACGACATGGAAGGGCGCCACGGCGCCGGCAAAGTCGTGATGCGCACAGCCGTTGCGGGTACTGGCATTATTGCCGGTGGCCCAATGCGTGCCGTGTTCGAGATGTTGGGCGTGCAGGACGTTGTGTCCAAATCGCTGGGCTCGCAGAACCCATATAACATGATCCGTGCCACCATTGACGGTCTGACCAAAGGTCAGTCGCCGCGCAATGTTGCCCAGCGTCGTGGTAAAAAGGTTGCGGACATCTTGCGGCGTCCTGATGACCAAACAACAGCACCGGCAGACGAAGCCGAAGCTGTTGCAGAAGCATAAGGAAATCTGAGCATGGCAAAGACTATCGTCGTCAAGCAGATCGGTTCTCCGATCCGCCGCCCAGCCAAGCAGCGCGCTACGCTGGTTGGCCTTGGCCTAAACAAAATGCACAAGACCCGTGAACTGGAAGATACACCTTCCGTCCGCGGCATGGTCAACAGCATTTCGCATCTCGTCGAGATCATCGAAGAGCGCGGTTAAAACCGGTTTTCGGTATAGCTTGAACATCGAGCGTCCCGTTTGGTCGGGGCGCTCTTTTTGCGTTAGCAACCTATCGCCATCCATGAAACGCGCCAATTTCTGCTGGCCGATTTGGCATACTCCATAATGTTTATCGATTCATCTGTGCCCCAATTCAGGGAATAGACAAAATTATCTGTCTGAGGGCTATAAATCGCGTTGGTCCCCCTTGCCGCGGCGTGGCCGCTATCACCTTGTAAATTTACAAAGTAAATTGGTGTTTGGGTAAAGTGGGCAGCAGAAGTGTCGATGTTTGCCCACATGTCCGTGTCGGCGGGAGTGCTGTCATATGGTTGCCAGTTGAGTGAATTGTCTTCGGCGACTCCAGCAAACAGTCGAGCAGTCTCACAACCTTCGATTTGGCCGCCAATCATTGAATTTACCGCAGCCAAAACTGCCACAGGGTCCTCGGCACCATTCCAATTATTGAAAAAATTAGTCACCGCCTGCATATTTTCTGTGTTTTCTAAAGCCGCAAGTGTTGATCCTAGTGAGCTAATTCTTGTTTGCAGTGCGTAAATTTCTTCGTCTCTAGCTTCGAGTTTCCCAATGATCTGGTTTGCAATGGCAATAGCTTCGTTCAAAATTGCGGATCGATTGTTTATGTCCTCCATAATTTCTCCGTGTACATTTTCGGCTATGCTTCCAACCTGGCTTTTTGCAAAACTCCAAACCGAAAGTAGCGCTGCAAGTAGCGCTGTTACATTTATCGGGCCCCAGAATTTGAATATGCGTTCCAGGTGTGATGTCACCTCGTCTCTTAGCTCTAGCTTTGCTTTATCGGTTAATTCGCCCATGGCTGTCTCACCTATATACGTTTCTAAATTTGAATTTTGGTTCGCATAGCGCTTTAAGCGTATTGGAATGCGAGGCCTTCGCAATGAGTGTTAACTTTCTGTTCACGGATTTAACGTTGAATTGACGATTTTGGGCGGTAATCGCTCGCAGTGCACTTGTCTCGGGTAGGTGGGGCGTCTATACGCCCACGGTGGTCCGTCGGGCCGCAGAATCAAACGCAAAAGCCGTGGTCGGCCGCTCCCGTCGCTGGGGGCCGCATCCGGCAGAGGAGAAGCGACATGAAACTGAACGAACTTCACGACAATCCAGGCGCCACAAAGAAACGTATGCGCGTTGGTCGCGGTGTTGGCTCTGGCAAGGGCAAAATGGGTGGCCGCGGGATCAAAGGGCAAAAGTCCCGGTCCGGTGTGGCGATCAAAGGGTTTGAAGGCGGGCAAATGCCCCTCTACCAACGCCTGCCAAAGCGTGGCTTCAACAAGCCAAACCGTAAGAAATTTGCCGTTGTGAACCTTGGCCTGATCCAAAAATTCATCGACGAAGGCAAAATTGATATTAAAGCCGCTCTTACCGAAGATGCGCTGATCGCTTCTGGCCTCGTGCGCCGCAAGCTTGATGGCGTTCGGGTGCTCGGCAAAGGTGAAATCACTGCCAAAGTCACAATCGAAGTCACAGGTGCCTCCAAGGGCGCAGTGGAAGCGGTTGCGAAGGCTGGCGGGAAACTCACCGTGATCACGGCCCCTGCGGCCGAATAACCAGTTGCCGTGCGGCCCGTCCGTGCTTACATCTAGCTAAGTTTCCTTGCGCCGCCGATCCGGAAACCCCGGTCCGGCGGCGCTTACATGAAAAGCGAGCCCTTAAATGGCATCAGCAGCAGAGCAAATGGCATCGAATATGAGCTGGGGGGCCTTTGGTAAGGCAACCGAGCTGCGCAGCCGGATCTTGTTTACCCTTGGCCTTCTCATCGTCTACCGTATTGGCACATATCTCCCCGTACCGGGAATTGATGCCATCGCGCTTAAGTCGTTTATGGATGAGGCGGCCTCTGGCATTGGCGGCATCTTATCGATGTTCACCGGTGGCGCGCTGAGCCGCATGGGCATTTTCGCGCTCGGCATTATGCCCTACATCTCTGCTTCCATCGTCTTTCAGCTCTTGGGTTCCATGTGGGAGCCGCTCAAGCAGCTGAAGAAAGAGGGCGAGCAGGGCCGCAAAAAGATGAACCAGTATACGCGCTATGCAACCGTCGCTCTGGCGACGTTTCAGGCGTTTACAATGGCCAAGAGCCTTGAGGCTGGCGGCCTAGCCCATGAGCCTGGTTTCTACTTCCAGGCCGCCTGTGTGGTGACGCTGGTTGGCGGCACAATGTTCCTGATGTGGATTGGTGAGCAGATCACCAGCCGTGGCATTGGTAACGGTATCTCGCTGATCATCTTCGTTGGCATTATCTCTGAAGTCCCCGCCGCCATGGCGCAGTTCTTTAGCCAAGGCCGCGCTGGCGCGATCTCAGTGCCTGTCATCCTCGGCGTAATCGTTATGATCGCGGTTATCTTGGCCTTCGTGGTGTTTATGGAGCGTTCCTTGCGCAAGATCCATATTCAGTATCCGCGCCGCCAAGTTGGCATGAAGGTCTATGACGGTGGCTCCAGCCACTTGCCAATCAAAGTAAACCCAGCCGGTGTTATCCCGGCGATCTTCGCCTCAGCATTGTTGCTGTTGCCAACGACGCTGGCGACATTCTCGTCTGGCGGCACAACCGGGCCAATCTTGTCCACGATCTTGGCCTATTTCGGCCCCGGTCAGCCGCTCTACCTGCTGTTCTTCACCGCCATGATCGTCTTCTTCACCTATTTCTATACCCGTGAAGTTGCGTTCAAGGTCGATGACGTTGCTGACAATCTCAAAAATCAAAACGGTTTTGTGCCGGGTATCCGGCCGGGCAAGCGCACGGCGGAATATCTGGATTATGTTGTGGTCCGGCTGCTTGTCCTTGGCTCGTCCTATCTGGCGCTGGTTTGCCTTCTGCCCGAAATCCTTCGTGCTCAGTTCTCGATCCCGTTTTACTTTGGCGGCACATCGGTGCTGATCATCGTGTCCGTCGGCATGGACACGATCCAACAGGTGCAATCGCATCTGCTGGCGCATCAGTATGAAGGGTTGATTGAAAAGTCGCAGCTGCGCGGGAGGCGCGGCGGCAAGCGTAAGGCGAGGGGGCCTGCACGAAAATGAACATAATTTTACTCGGCCCACCGGGCGCAGGTAAAGGCACGCAAGCAAAGATGTTGGTCGAAGCGCGCGGCATGGTGCAGCTCTCTACCGGTGGCATGCTGCGCGCTGCCCGCAGTTCTGGTACTGAGATGGGCCAGCAAGTCGCGGCCGTGATGGACCGCGGCGACCTTGTCACAGATGAGATTGTCATCGGCCTGATCCGTGAGCAGCTGACCTCTGGCAAAGCCAAGGGCGGCTATATCTTTGACGGCTTCCCGCGCACTTTGGCTCAAGCCGACGCGCTGGCAGCCCTCATGGCTGAGCTGGGTGAGACCCTCGACCATGCAATCGAGATACAGGTTGATGACGAAGAGATGGTTGTCCGTGTCACTGGCCGCTCAACTTGCGCCGATTGCGGTGAAGTATATCACGATGTGAACAAGCCCGAGCCAGCTGATGGCAAATGCGCTAAATGCGGCCATACCGCGTTTACCCGCCGGGCAGATGATAACGAGGCCAGCCTGCGCACAAGGCTGTTTGCCTATTACAAACAGACCTCGCCGCTGATTGGCTATTACTACGCCAAAGGCGATCTGTCATCGGTCGATGGCTTGAAAGAAATCGCTGAAGTCGGCGCCGCGATGGATGCTGTTCTAAACAGCTAAAACCGCGCCACTTTGGCCTGAACCGGGGCAGATAGCATAAACCTCTTGACAGGGGGTTGACGCTATCTCCGATCCCCAATATTTAGCGCCATCCTACCTCGCAGAATCGGTAAAGAATCAGACACGCGTCTGTCTTTGCTGCGCCTGCTAGGTTCGGTAACTCAGCCTGCGGAAAATCCGCGGGCTGCTGTTGTGAAAAAAGGGCCCGGTTTGACGGGCTCGCAACGTAAAGGAACGAAAATTTGGCACGTATTGCCGGCGTAAACCTACCCACTTCCAAGCGGGTACCAATCGCCCTCACTTATATTCATGGTATCGGCCCTTCGACGGCTGAGAGCATCTGCGAAGCGGTCAAGATCGACCGCTCCCGCCGCATCAACGAATTGTCTGACGCCGAAGTGCTCGCAATCCGCGAACATATCGACGCCAATGTACAAGTTGAAGGCGACCGTCGCCGCGAAGTTCAGATCAACATCAAACGTCTGATGGATCTTGGCTGCTACCGTGGCCTTCGTCACCGTCGCAACCTGCCTGTCCGTGGTCAACGGACCCACACCAATGCACGTACGCGCAAGGGCCCAGCCCGTGCGATTGCCGGCAAGAAGAAATAGGGGACTGAC
>JAESRD010000154.1 GCA_016764835.1 Paracoccaceae bacterium
CGTCGCCCGCCGTGCCTGACACCGTGTAGTTTAGCCCAAGCGGGATACCGATAGCCTCTAAGGCGGCAGGTGTGCTGAGCTGAGCTGGCGAGATGCCTGTCAGCAAAACCGAGCTGCCATTGGGAAAGCTGAGCAGCGCATTGCCCAAGCCATCATCGGTGACAACCACATCATCGGTGGTGATCGGATCGCCGATCAGGTCGGTGACGGTTGAGACATCAAGCAGGTCAACCGACGAGAACGCGCCGCCGCCAAGATCGGTCGGACCAGAAAAATCGGTGATTGTATCGGCGCCTGAGCTGTCAGAGACCACAAACATATCGGCACCAGAGCCGCCTGTGAACGTGTCATCGCCCGCGCCGCCGATAAGAACGTCATCGCCGCTGCCGCCGGTGATGGTATCTGCGCCTGCATTGCCCGAGAGCGTTTGCGCAGCTCCACTGGCGCTGGCATCGAGCGCATCATCAAAATCGGTGCCTTCAATGCCTTCGATCTCAACGAATACGCCGTCCGCCGTTGTGCCGCTAAAGGCATAAGTCCCGGCCTCATTGCCGGAAAACGTGACCGTCAACCCGGCGCTGGACGTGCTGGCGCTAAAGGCAAGAATATCTGCATCCGTGCCGCCTTCGCCGCCAATGATTGTGTCGCTGCCGTCAATGTCATCTATAAATATTTGGTCTTGGTCAGCGCCGCCGTCGATCGTGTCATCGCCGGTGCCGCCATAAAGGCTGTCACTATCTGCGCCGCCATAGACAAAGTCATTGCCTGACCCGCCATAGACAATATCGTCGCCGGCGTCGCCGCCAAGCGTGTCGCCGCCGCCGAGGCCCGAAATCGTATCATTTCCGCCGCCGCCATAAAGCTCGTTGGTATAGATGTCGTTGCCACTGGTTGATTGGCCGTTAAAGCCGGTCAGCGTGTCGCCGAATGCCGAGCCATAAATACCGTCAACACCTGACGCGCTATCGCCCTCAGCATGGCCGCCAGAAAAAGCGTTCGCCCCCAGATTGATATCTACCGCGGCATTAGAGGCGCTGTAGTCAATGAAATCCATCCCGGACTGGCCGTCGGCAAAGTCGGCACCTGCGCCGCCAATGAACAGGTCTTGGCCAAGCCCGCCATAAAGGCTGTCATCGCCCGCGCCACCGATCAGTGTGTTATCGCCGTCGCCACCATAGACAAGGTCATTGCCGTCGCCGCCATCTGCCGTGTCATTGCCGTCACCAGCATAAACAATATCGTTACCCGCACCTGCGAGGATGCTGTCATTGCCCGCACCGGCATAGATATCGTCGGCTGTACCGCTGCCTACGAGAGTATTGTCACCACTGTCACCATTATATATCGGCATGCCGTTCGCTCCGTACCTATCGGCACCAGCCCCCAAGCTGCCGCCAACTACCCGCAATAATCCGGGCGCGCCAAATGCGCACTTATTCCCGCTTGGAGCGAGATTTACCCTGCGTTAAGGGCACAATTGCGGTGCGCGAGCGGCAAAATGAAGCAGAACTTGGGCAGATATTGGGGTTTGGAAACCGAAAAATGGACAATGATATTGAACGAGCCAGTTTGTTTCCTGCGCCGCGCCATATTAACGTTTGATTCGTTCTTGTTAACAGCGGCGGTTGCTGGCAGCTCGGTGGCGATACGCGCCAGCGAGGGGCCGGTTAAGTCACCAGTGACTTCTTGCGGTAGGTCGGATTGTCCCACAGATCATTGGCCATGATCTGCGCTAAAACATCGGCTGCCTTTTGCATGTCTTCCGCGCCCAGATAAAGCGGGGTAATGCCAAACCGAATAATGTCCGGCGCGCGAAAATCACCAACAACCCCGCGGTCGATCAGCGCCTGCATGATCGCATAGCCCTCTGGGTGATGAAACGAGACTTGGCTGCCGCGCAAGCTGGGGTCGCGCGGGCTGGCCAAAGTCAGGCTCGGGCAGCTGGTCTCAACCGCGCTTATGAATAACTCAGAAAGTTCAATGGCCCGCGCCCGCACCGCCTGCATGTCAACATCGTCCCAAATATCGAGCGACGCGCTCAGCGCCGCCAGCGCCAGAATGGGCGGCGTGCCAACCCGCATGCGGGCAATGCCCGGCGCGGGGCGGTAACCAAGCTCAAAGTCGAACGGCGCGGCATGGCCCAGCCAACCGGATAGCGCCGGTTGCACCACATCAGCATGGCGCGGCGCGACATATATAAAGGCTGGCGATCCGGGGCCGCCATTAAGGAACTTATAGGTGCAGCCCATGGCAAAGTCAGCGTTGCAGCCAGCAAGATCTACCGGCAGCGCCCCGGCTGAATGGGCCAAGTCCCATAGTGCCAGCGCCCCGGCCTCTTGGGCTTTGGCCGTCAGGCTGGCCATGTCGTGCAAGCGCCCGGTGCGGTAGTCGACCTGTGTGAGCATCATCGCTGCAACCGAGCTGTCTATATTACCGGCCACGTCTTCGGGGGCGACCACGCGCAGCTCATAGCCGCGATCCAGCGCGCCGATCAGCCCCTGCGCCATATAGAGGTCGGTTGGGAAGTTGCCACTATCAGACAAAATCACCCGCCGGTCGGGCCGCAGGCTCAGCGCCGCCGCCAGCGCTTGGTGCACCTTGATGGAGAGCGTATCGCCCAGCACAACATGGCCTTTTTCCGCCCCGATCAACCGGGCAATACGGTCGCCCAAAAGCTGCGGTTGGCTGATCCAATCGGCACGGTTCCAACCGCCAATGGCCATGCGGCCCCATTCAGCCCGCATTGTTTGCTCAACGCGAGCGGGCGCAGATTTTGGCAGCGGCCCGAGCGAGTTACCATCAAGATAGGCCACGCCATCAGGCATGTCGAAAAGGCGGCGGGTATGCTCAAAATCGGTCATGGGGGCTTTCCTGTTCTGGCAATGGCCAGATTGCGGGCCTGTTCTGGTAATGGCCAGTTTGCGGGCCTGTTACGGGTGCGGTCAGCTTGCGGGCAATGGCGGCGCGGCGCCAGATGTTTCTGACCAGATCATGCGCAAAACTGCGGCGCAATGCCGCCTGACAAAGCCGCGCCACTATGCGACAAGTGCACAATGATGAATGCAAAAAAATGGATAGATATCCCGCCGGTTTGGCTGCTTGGCGCGGTATGGCTGGCATGGCTGATCGGGCAATATGATCCGTGGCAGCTGCGCTTGGGTGAGTGGGTCGGGCTACCGGCAGGGCTGCTGATCGGCGCTGGGCTGGTGCTTATGTTCATGGCATTTGTTGAAATGCGTCGCTGGAAGACAACTGTTATTCCGCACCGCGAGGCTGGGCATCTGGTCACATCGGGCATATTCAAGCGCAGTCGCAACCCGATCTATTTGGGCGACGCGTTCATTCTTACCGGCCTTATCCTGCGCTTTGACGCAATCTTGGCGCTGCCGTTGGTGCCGATCTTTGTCTGGCTCATAGAGCGTCGCTTTATCATCACGGAAGAGGCCCGGCTGCGCCGCAAGTTTCGTGCTGATTTTCAACGCTATTGCGAGAAAACCAGACGCTGGGTTTAGCAAATGAGGCATTTCGGGTGATGTTAGCGCTGCGGCGGGGCCAACCCTTCGCTATCGACTTGTGCCATGGGGTAACGCCGCGTAACTCTTAATCATAATTACCGGGAGCCGTGGCTTCGGCTGAGAAAAGGATACTGACCGTGAAAATTGGTGCATTAGCAGAAATTGCCGAGGGCGTAGCGCGTGTAGCGATGACGCCAACATCGGTCACCGATCTTAAGAAACTGGGCCATGATTGCCTGATACAGGCCGGGGCCGGGCAGGCTGCGGGTTCCTCTGACGCGGTTTATGCCGAGGCGGGGGCCGATGTTGTGGCCGATGCCGCAGCGATATTTGCCGGTGCCGAC
>JAESRD010000155.1 GCA_016764835.1 Paracoccaceae bacterium
AATGCCTGTGCCTTTGATGACGACAACATAAAGCGCGATCAAGAACACATCTGCCATGGCCAAGCGGCCGAGCCAGTGGATGACACCATGCGTGCGCGGGTCAAGCAGGCCAAACTGAATGAGCGCCAGACCCAGCACTTTGACCATCGGTGCGAAGATGGCAAAGAATGTGACCAGAAGCGCGAGCGCCACGTCGCTTTCCCATAGGCTTTGCAACCCGCTAATCACGCTGATTTGCGACAGCTCAAACAGTGGCATGGTCCGGCCAAAGATGGTGATATCGTCGGGCAGAAAGCCAGCTTTTAGGAGCGGCGCGAACCACGCGATCGGGAAAAGGATCAGCAGCGAGAGGTTGGCGAATTTGAGGAATTTCATTATCTATCTTATTGGTTCATAACAAGATCATAGAGCGCAAAGTCTTTGGTATGATATTCTTGCAGAAAAGATTGCATCTGGTCAGTGTAGAACACGCTTCGGTCAAAGCTGGATCGGCTTTTGTTTTGTCTTCGGGTCTGACTGGGCGCTTCTCCGGTCATGCTGGCAAACAATTCATTGGAATTTGCGCAGGGTTTAATGCTTGTAAAACGCGCAAGATCGGCGGGTTCGGGGGCGGGGCTGTTTTGCGCACCACCTCGCAGTATATAGTCCGATTGCATGTTCAAAAAAAGCGTATGATGCAGGCGCAATATTGGAATAATCTCTGCTGGGTCAGAATTATTTGTGTGCCGAATTCGGTGAGAAAGCTGGCGAAAAAATGCGCTATACCGGTAGAATCGCAACGGTCCACGATCGTGGATTTCGATCCACCACTGGTAATGCGAAGCGATTTGTTCGGTTGGATCACGGACCAAGGCAAATAGTTCAAACGGTCGGTTCGACGCTGCCAGCTGCTGCTCGAAATGCATTGAGCGGACATGGCCGGAAACCCATATCGACTGTTCGATAATGCGTTGGTAAACCTGTGCCTTATTGCGGTATATTTCGATATGGGAGCAGCCTGCGGCCATATTACGGGCCAGCCAGCGGCCGATTACCGGGTTTTCAATCGCGGCTATCGGCAGGATCGTTGATACCAGCGACCATTTTTTGGGGCTATGCAGTTGGCCATAATGTCGCAGCAGCTGATCGTTGAAACTGCTCCCTGCCGCTTTGGGAGAATGAACAAAAATCTTTAGCGGTTCCAGGCTCGAACTGGCTTGTTCCTCAATGTGCATACCTATCTCAGCGTCTCGATCGGCCCCTCGGCCCGGCCCGCGACAAACTGCTCAACATAAGGGTCACCGCAATGGTCGAGATCCGTCGCAGGACCGGTCCATCGGACTTTGCCGCCATGGATCATGGCCACTTCATCGGCGATAGCACGGACAGAGGACATGTCATGGGTAATGGTGATTGCGGTGGCCCCCATATCTGTGACCACGCCGCGGATCAGATCATTGATCACCCCGGCCATGATCGGGTCAAGCCCGGTTGTCGGCTCATCAAAGAAGATGATTTTGGGGTCAGCGGCAATGGCACGGGCCAGAGCCACGCGCTTTTGCATACCGCCTGATAGCTCGGCTGGCAGCCGGTCGGCGACGTCTTCTGACAGGCCAACACGGGCGAGTTTTTCAATGGCCACAGCGCGGGCCTCGGCCTTGGGCAATTTGAGCGTGCCGCGCAACAGCCGGAACGAGACATTTTGCCAGACTGGCAGGCTGTCAAACAGAGCGCCGCCCTGAAACAACATGCCAAACTGGGCCAAGAACGCATCACGCGGCACATGGGCCACGTCTTTGCCGTCTATGATTATCCGGCCTTTGTCGGGGGTGACAAGGCCAAGGATGCTCTTGATCAGCACTGATTTACCGGTGCCAGAGCCGCCGATGACCACAAGACTATGGCCCCGCGCAACCTTCAGGTTAACCCCGCGCAATACAGCGTTGTCGCCAAAGGATTTATGCAGGTTTTCAAGCTCGATCATGCCGGGAAAAACGCCTCTGTCAAAAGGAAGTTGGCCGCCAGCATCAAGATTGCCGCCGCCACCACCGATGATTTGGTAGCCCTGCCCACACCCAAAGCGCCGCCGCCGCTTTGCATGCCCGCATAGCAGCCCATCAGCGCGGCAATAAAGCCAAACACAGCGCCCTTGATCAGCGATGTCGTCACATCATGCCATTCGAGAAAATCGACTGTGTTTTGCAGGTAAGTCGCCCCATTAAAGCCCAGCCGTGTCGTGCCGACCCAATAGCCCCCAAATACGCCAATCGTATCGCCGATGGCGACCAAAATTGGCATAACCAGAGTGGCGGCCAGAACCCGTGGCACCACCAGATATTTCATCGGATGCGTGGACAGCGTGACCAGCGCGTCAAGCTGCTCGGTCACTTTCATGGTCGCAATCTCGGCGGCGATCGATGAGGTAACCCGCGCTGCGATCATCAGCCCGACAAGCACTGGGCCAAGCTCGCGGACAATGCCAATGGCCACGATCTGCGGCACCACGGCTTCGGCAGAAAACCGCGCGCCGCCTGCATAGATTTGCAGCGCCAAAGCGCCGCCGGTGAACAAGGATGTCAGCCCGACCACGGGCAGTGACAGCCAGCCGATTTGCACCAACGCCAGCCAAAATTCACGAAAGTAGAACGGGGGCCGCACCAGATGGGTCAGCACCTGCCAGGTGAACCGGGCAATGCGGCCGATCACGGCCAATGCCGTGAAAACGCCGCCGCCGATAGTGCCCAAAAAGTTTAGGAACAGGGTCATGAAGCCGAGAACCGCCGGGCGTAACGCGCACCAAGTGAGGTGAGGATTTCGTAGCCGATTGTGCCCGCGGCCTCGGCCAGCACCTCGATGCCCTGTTCGGGGCAGAGCAAGGACAGGTATTCAGGGTCGCGGCCCAGATCGGTGACATCGACAGTGATCAGGTCCATCGAGATACGGCCAACAGCCGGGCAGGGTGTGCCCTCATACCAAAACGAGATTTTGCCGCCAAGCACGCGGTGCAAACCGTCGGCGTAGCCAGCGGCGATTGTCGCCAGCCGCGTGGGCCGCTCGGCCTGCCATGCATTGCCGTAGCCCGCGACTTCGCCTGCCTGAAGGTCGCGGCATTGGATCACCGGCAGATCAAGCCGCACAACCGGCTGGGCGTCGGTAAACGGCGCACCGCCATAAAGCCCAATACCGGGGCGGGTAATGTCGAAATGGTAATCTGGCCCGAGCAGAATGCCGCCCGTGGCCGCCAGTGAGCGCGGCACGTTGGTGCCGTCGGTCATCTGGCGAAATAGGTCAAGCTGGTAGGCGTTCATCGGGTGATCTGGCTCATCCGCGCAGGCCAGATGGCTCATCAGCAGGGTCGGACGGGCGGCAAGGGCGATCTCGGCCACGGCGGCCCATTCGTCCCATTCCATGCCCAAACGGTTCATGCCGGTATCGAGCTGAATGCCAAAGGCATGGCCCGGTAGGGCCTCTACATGGCGGGTTAGCTGGTCAATCGAGTTGACGATCGGGGTCAGCGTCAGGTCATTGATCATTTCTGTATCGCCAGACATATGGCCCGAAAAGATAAAGATATCTGGCCCCGGCCCAAGCGCTTGGCGGACTTTGACACCCTCTTCGGTGGCGGCGACAAAGAACTGGCGCGCCCCGGCCTGCGCCAGCCGGCGGGCCATGCGACCAATACCCAACCCGTAACCATTTGCCTTAACAACGGCGCCGGTCTGGCTAGTGGATTTTGCATCCAAGCTGCGCCAATTTTCGGCGACAGCATCTAACTTGATCGTCAATAAACCTGTACTCATGGCCCCCTTCTGACAGTGTGGGCTGGCAGGTCAAGGCCCGCAGCCCGGATGCGGCAGCAATGTGCCGCAAATTGCGTAAATGCCGGTACGCTGCCTGTGTTTCGCCTTGCCAAACCTGACAGCCCGCGCTGATACTGCGCCAATGGAAGTTTTTGATCTGCAAACACCGTTTTTCTTGCCGCTCAGACGGCGCATTGCCGCAATCGTTTTGTCTTTGGGCTGGGCGGGAATGGAAATCTCACATGAGGCGTTCTACTGGGCCGCCTGTTTTGGCGCTGCCGGGCTATGGATGGTCTATCAGTTCTTTGTCATTTGGGACGAGGATTATGTCCGCGCTATCGCCAAGGAGAAAGAAGATGACTAGCCTGCTGTACCGGCCCACGGGCTAGACCGGCAAAGTCCATGACATTTCACCACAAAAAAACGGGCTGGGACTATGTTGGTTTTTCGCTTTACCGGCATGGCACCGATGATTTTCCCAATATGACCTTGTTGGAGGAGAGCTATTACCGCCGGCTCAACCCGTCGCAGGGCTACGCGCATCAACGAGTGTTTACCGAGGACGGCGAGATCGACGAGACCATGACGTTTCATGACGGTGATGTTGTGTTGGTGCCACGCGTGCACCACCCTTGCGGTGCGCCGCATGGCTATGGTCTGTATTACCTCAATGTGATGGCCGGGCCGCTGCGCAAATGGCGGTTTCAGAACCACCCAGATCTTGACTGGATCGCGCAGCGCGATGGGCAAGCCTGATCAGGTGATCACGTTCGGCGCATCGCGGCCAGTATAGTGCTTGATCTTGGCAATGGCTTGGGCGGCGGCAATGACCGGGGCCAATGCGATTTGGGCTGCGCGGTGCAGCTGGGTCTTGTCGGTCTCGACTAGCTCCAAATAGACCCGGATTGTCGCGCCAACAGTGCCCGTGCCCGAGAGCCTGAACACAACGCGGCTGCCACCGGCAAAGCCAATGCGCAAGCCTTGGCCCGCGGAATGTGAGCCATCAACTGGGTCATCATAGGCAAATTCATCGGCGCTCTCGACGGTGAGCACGCCAAAACTTTGGCCCGGCAGGGCTGCGAGTTGGCCGCGCAGATTATCCATCAACGCATGGGCCTTGGCGCTATCGACATCTTCATAATCATGGCGCGAATAATAGTTGCGGCCGTATTTGTCCCAGTGATCTGACATTAGCTCCAGCACCGAGCTATCGCATTTAGCCAAAATGTTGAGCCAGAGAAGCACCGCCCATAGCCCGTCTTTTTCGCGCAAATGGTCAGAGCCTGTGCCTGCACTTTCTTCGCCACAAAGCGTGACTTTGCCCGCATCAAGCAGATTACCGAAGAACTTCCAGCCGGTTGGGGTCTCATAGCAGGGAATGCCGAGCGCTTCGGCGACGCGGTCTGCCGCACCTGATGTAGGCATGGAGCGGGCGACGCCTTTGAGGCCACCGCTATAGGCCGGGGCCAGATGGGCTTTGGCGGCGAGGAGCGCCAAGCTATCAGACGGGGTGACATAGATGCCTTTTCCCAGCACCATGTTGCGGTCTCCGTCGCCGTCACTTGCTGCGCCAAAGTCGGGCGCATCATCACCCATCATGATATCGACCAGTGGCTTAGCCCAGATCGGGTTTGGATCGGGGTGGCCACCGCCAAAGTCTGCCGAGGGCGTGCCGTTGAGCACGGTGCCCGGTGCCGCACCGAGGCGGCGCTCCAAAATGTCATGCGCATAGGGGCCGGTGACCGCATGCATGGCGTCAAACTTCATGGTGAAACCGCCGGCGAACAGGGTCTTTATCGCGGCGAAATCGAACAGAGTTTCCATCAGGGCGGCATAGTCTGTAACCGGGTCGAGCACCTCGACCACCATGTCGCCAATTTGCGCGGTGCCGGGGGCTGAGAGATCAATATCAGCGCTCTCAAGCGTTTTATATTCGGTTATGGTCTCGGTCGCGGCAAAGATCTTGTCGGTCACGCCTTCGGGGGCCGGGCCACCATTGGGCGTGTTATATTTTAGGCCAAAGTCAGCGTCAGGGCCGCCGGGATTATGGCTGGCTGACAAGATAAGCCCGCCATCAGTGCCGCGCAGCCGGATGAGGTGCGAGGCAGCGGGGGTGGATAACAGCGCGTTGACGCCGGTGATCACCTTGGCCGCGCCATTGGCCGCCGCCATGCGCATAATCGTCTGACTGGCGCGCTCGTTAAAGTACCGACCGTCGCCGCCCAGCACCAGGCTCTTGCCTGCTACGCCGCCGATCCCATCAAATATGGCCTGAACGTAGTTTTCCAGATAATGCGCGCCCATGAAGACGGCGGTTTTTTTGCGAAGGCCGCTGGTGCCGGGCTTTTGCCCAGCAATTGGCGCGGTGCTGACGGTGATTATTTGCATATCTGGCTCCTGTTGGGGCTATTCATCTTCTTGCACAAGTATCACAACCGAGTTGCCGCGCACACGGGTCTTTGACCTTGCGGGCTTGGGTGAAGCATAGCGGCGGGCCGTGTCAATATGGCGGGTCCAG